>CALHCQ010000046.1 GCA_937936645.1 uncultured Algibacter sp. | reverse complement strand
AGGCTTCGCTTTTTCTATTTATTTCAAAATAACACACTATTTATACTGGCACAAATATGCTGTTTGCTCGGTTACTTTAACCTGAAATTTTTTGTTAGCATCTATCTCATAAGACTCACCTGCCTTATAGGTTTTCCAGCTAGAAGCTTCTGGTAACTTTACGGTCATTTCGCCCTCTATAACTACCATTGTTTCGTGTGTAGATGTACCAAATTCGTACTCTCCTGCTTCCATTACTCCAACTGTAGAGTTTCCTGTTGCTGATTTGTATGCTAACGATTTAACGTTACCATCAAAATATTCGTTTGTAGAAATCATATATTTATTTTATTTAAAATGTTTATTTGCTTGAAAATCTTTTGCTTTTTTCTTTTTAGCTTTTGCATTAAGCGCATAGGTAATGCCAATCTCGAATACAGGGCCGTTTCTCTCGTACAAAGTCTCTTGAAAAAATATTTGTTGCCCCTGCTCATTAAAAGCGTTCGTATCTAAACCTCTATCGTTTTGAGCAAAGATATCTAAACCTCTTAAAGCAATATCTAAACGTTGTGTTGGCTTGTAAGTTAAAGCAATATTAGATACAGAAAAAGCATCATTTTGCCCCTGAGATGTTACGGTTCTAGATTGTCTACTAAAATTATAATTAAACTTTAATGCTTTAGATATTTTAAGGTTTGTATTTGCTTTTAGCGTCCAATTCGTACTTCTTTGGTCTACGTCGAAACCAAAAACATCGCCTTTAATTTGAAAATTGTAAAGCGAAGCGCCAATAAAAAACTTTGCAAAAGAACTTGCTATTATATTGGTATTAAACTCGGCACCCAAAGAGGTCGAGTTACCTGCATTTGTAAAAGATCGAATTAAAACATCTTCCCTTAAAATACTATTTATTTCAGGATTCTCTACTGCTGATGTTACTGTGTTTACTCTAAAAACAGTATTATCTGTGCCTCTATAAAACCCTGTTAGGGTATACGAATGCTTACCTATTTTTTGATTATAATTAAGCTCTAGGTTGTTTAAATATTCGGCTTCTAATTCTGGATCTCCAACAACATAAACTTCAAAGTGACGACGGTATAAAAAAGGCGCCAGCTTAGTTACAGATGCTCTATTAATACGCCTGCTTCCTGCTAAGGTTATTTTATTATCTTTATTTAAATGGTAACTTATGTGTAGCGAAGGGAAAAGATCTAACTTTTGTTGCTTGTATGTTGCTAGCAAATCGTCTCCAAAAATAGGAACGTAATTGGTATTGCCATTTTCTAGTGTTTGGTCGCCATATTCGGCGCGTAAACCAACAATATAATTAAATGCACCGCGCTTAGCTGTGTAGTCTACATAGGCAGCATATATAGTTCTAGATAAATCTATTGTGTTATTTAAATTTCTAGTAACCAAAGTGTTTTCAAAATTAAAAGACCCATCAATATTTGTGTATTGTATTTGAGCCCCAGTACCAAAGCTACTTACGCTATCTAATTTCTTTTCATAATCTGCAGACCATCGAAGTGCTCGTAACGGGGTATTGTCAGATAAAGAATAAGTATCAAATCTAGTCGCATTAGCATAATTATTAGCTATATCGGCATCTATGGCTTCTCTAGTGTCATAAAAAAAGTTTTGATTATTTAAAGCTCTACTTAATTTAGAACTCTCGAAGGTTACAGCGGTTTTAAAATTAGCCTTGTTTTGTAATTTTGCATTATAATCTACACTAAATGTATTGTATTTACCATATCTATTATCAACATTTGGATTGTATAAAAACTGCTCTGTAGTAAGATCTTTATTAGATTGATTGGCATCTGCAAAAAAAGTATTGTAGATATAATAGGCTGCTCTACCTTCGTTTCTATCGCCATAAAAATAAGATAGTGCTAATGTTTTTGTGTCGCTTAAGTTAAAATCGGCCCCAAGATTGGCTGTAAAGTTTTCGTACCATTCTGGACGTTGACCATTGCTAGCATTCATATGGAAAAAGTCACCATTTGGTTGGTCTACAAACACACGTGCTTCTCCAGAGCGCTTTCCATTTACATTTTTTTTATTATAATTAACACCACCGTATAAATTATAATTTTTCTTAGCATAGGTTATATTAAAACCAGCACCATAACGGTCGTCTTTTAAACGGTCTTTACTGTAAATATCTGTTAGGTTTGCCCAAGGTGCACCGCCTATAATACCATTAGCAGATATTGATAAACCTAGGTTTGTATTTTTCTTGGTCTTTATATTTATTATACCACCTTTTCCTTGGGCATCATAACGCGCCGTTGGTACAGATATAATATCGACTTCGCTAATGGTGTTCGCTTGTATTTGGCTAAGTAAGACCGATGGTTTAATATTAGTAGGTTTGCCATTTAAATACACTAAAAAATCTGTGGTACCACGTACAGATATTTCGCCATTTTCGTCTACGGTTATAGCTGGTAATTTATTTATCAAATCGGTGGCAGTACCGCCTTTGGCTGAGGCAAAATCGTTTGCACGATATACTTTTCTATCTATTTTTGACGCCACTGTTTTTCCTTGTGCTGTAACCGTAACTTGGTTTAAAGATTCTGTTTGTGGCTTTAGTGCTATAGTTCCTAAGTTTACATTAGGTTGCTCTTTTGTTAAACGGATTATAGTTGATGTTAATGTTTTATACCCAATAAACGATATTTGAACTTTGTAACTGCCCAAAACAACACCTTCTAAATTAAAAGTTCCGTTGTCTTGAGAAATAACGCCAGATATTACTTTTGAAGTACTTGCCTCTAAAAGCGCTACGGTTGCAAATGGCACTATATCGTTAGACTCACTATCTATTACTAATCCAGAAACACGCCCTTTTTGAGCAAACACAGAGGTTGTTATTAGCGTAATAATTAATACAACAAGTATTTTTAGTTTAAACATTTACTTTAGATTTAATTGTAAAATTGAGGCAAAAATAATACTTAAATTTTACAATAAGTTTTATTGGCTTTACTATTTAATTATCGTTATTACTCTGCCAATTGGTTTAAAAAAAAGAAGACTGCCTTTTTTAGACAGTCTTCTTTTTTTTTAATTATAAAATGTATTTTAGAACATCTTAATCTGTAATTAACTTATCGGTTAATTTTTCATCATTAAAATTATATTCAAAAGTGTAATTGCCATTATCTAATAATGCTTCGCCAACAAAATCTACAGGAACCCAACCATAGTTTTCATTGTTAATTTTAACACTAACACTTCCATAGGAATAAGAACTGTCAAAAACCTTATAATTTGTAGTTTCCCCTGGTTCTATATCTCCAAAATTATCGGTAATATACAAACTTATTAAGGGATTTACATGCTGTTATTTTCGGTTTGAAAACTACTTTTTAAAGTACATACTACCTTTAATTCAAACTTTTATCCCTTGTTAAGTTTGTAGCTTGTTAGCAGCGGTTATTCATGTTTGATGTGTAATAATTTTTTACCAGCTATTAACATTTTATTTGGGGTAAAGGACATATAATTAACTTCTGAATCGGTTGGAAGTTCTAATTCTAAATTCCAATTTATTCCTGAATTATTTGTGGCGTATAATTTATTATCTGAAACAATGAACCAATTGCTCTCGTTTTTAATAAAAAAAGATTGGACATTGGTTCTTATTACGTTCCATGTGTTTGTTAAGTCAGTGCTTATTCGGAATTCATCATTTTCTAGGCTAAAAATCAAATTCGAATCAAAAAAATGAATATTACTTCCTAAATTTAAATCAAAAGAATTGCTTACTAGCTCCCAGTTATTGAAACCATTTGCTGATTTAATCACATAATTTTTAAATGGATTTTGACCAATATCCACACCTATTTCATAGAAATAATTATCAGATCCTTTTCCATATGCCCGAGTTCTCAGACGGTCAGAAGAAAATAGTTCTCTTGATGCATTTGAATTATTATAAGTTTCACCTCCATCATTAGTATAAATATGTGCGCTACAACAGTTAACTATAATGCTTGAATTATCATCAATAGATTTTATTTCTACTTCTGCAGCGATTTCACCATCTCCCAAAAAATCTCCAAATGATTTGGTATCACCAAAAGAATTTGACGTAAAAAAACCTGATGAATTATTAACTGTCACTCCTATTTTACTATCAAGCATCAGTAGGTCACCTTTGTTGCCTCCAGGAATATTTGAAGAAAATGATTGATAACCATTTACAGTTCCATCAAAATTTACTATGTCACCAAAAAAAGATGTTGAACTAGTTTGGGTATCTACTAGGGTTGTTATTGAATTTGAATCATCAAAAAGAAATGCCTTTATAATCTCAGCATCTGTTTCAATTTTATACCAACCTTTTGGTACTGTAAAGAAGTCTTTTGATTCACTAATTTTATCAGATATTTTTACTACTACAGAATTATTTTCAAATCCCATCGAGTTAGATATAGCAATATTAATTTGGGTGTTCGATATTGGAGTTACATCGTATATTTCATTGTTTATTATAAGTTTAGTCTCAAAATTGTTGTCGACAAAATTACGACCTTCTATAGTAAGAGTATCTCCTTCTATTAAAAATTCTTTAGATAAAGATGATATTTCTGGTTGAGAAACTTGTTCTATTGAATCAGAGATTTCGGGTGAAATTGTTTCGTCACTATTGCAAGAGAAAATAAATAAGCTAATTGTAATAAATAAGAATTTAATTTTCATATTTGTTATTTTATTAGTGCCAATATCTTAATAGGTTACGTTTTCAAATTTTATTCCTGAGCTCAAGTAATATAAATTATTTATAGAATAAGGTAATTCTGTATTATAGCTGTCATCATCAATTGAACTAGGATAAAAAAATATTTTAAAACTACTCTTCTTCTGTTGTGTTATTAACAATAACTTTTGCAGGAATTACAGAGTTATCGTGTGCACTATGGTATTCTTTTAAAAGATTAACTGTAGCGGTTAACAAGTCTTTAGTTTCTAGAAGTAAACTAAAAT
>CALHCQ010000045.1 GCA_937936645.1 uncultured Algibacter sp. | reverse complement strand
TTTTGGAAATTAGTTAGTTAAACTGTATATTTAGTAATACTTATAGTATATAAATATTGATTTTCATTTTAACATAAAAATATGGCTTTAAAGGTTGCTATTTCTCATAAAACAGTTTATAAATATAGTAAAAATGTAAATCTATCACCACATATCTTTAGACTCAGGCCTGCACCACACAGTAGGACACCCATAGAGTCGTACTCTTTAAAAATAAAACCAGATAATCATTTTTTTAATTGGCAACAAGATGCTTTTGGTAATTATTTAGCAAGAATAGTTTTTAAAGACAAGACAGAAGAGATGTCTGTTGATGTAGAAATTATTGCAGATTTAAAAACGATAAATCCTTTTGATTTTTTTATTGAGGAGTCTGCCGAAGAGTTTCCGTTCGATTATAGTGAAGACCTTAAAAAAGAACTGCAAGCTTATTTAGAAATAGAAGAACAAGGCGATTTAATTAATGCGTTTATAAGTAGTGTAGATGTAATGCCTAGAAAAACCATTTATTTTTTAATTGATTTAAACCGACAGATTTATGAGTTTATGACTTATAACATCCGTATGGAACCAGGGGTGCAATCCTGCGAAGAATCTTTAACTAATAAAAAGGGCTCTTGTAGAGATTTTGCTTGGTTAATGATTCAGATTTTAAGAAACATGGGGTTTGCGGCTCGTTTTGTTTCTGGATATATAGTGCAATTGAAATCCGACGAAAAATCGTTAGACGGTCCATCTGGCCCCGAACAAGATTTTACAGATTTACATGCTTGGGTAGAAGTATATTTACCCGGAGCTGGTTGGGTTGGTTTTGATCCAACATCTGGTTTGTTAGTTAGCGAAGGGCACATTCCCTTAGCCTGTACACCACACTACAAAAGTGCAGCACCTGTAACTGGAATGACAGATGTTTGCGAAACAGAATTTGAGTTTTCTAATTCTGTAGAACGATTATTAGAATCGCCCAGAGTTACAAAACCTTATACAGAAGCACAATGGAAAGACATTTTAAAACTTGGTAAAAAGGTAGATAAGCACCTTATAAAAAACGATGTGCGTTTAACCATGGGAGGAGAGCCTACCTTTGTTTCTATAGACGATATGGAATCTGCACAATGGAACACTGCTGCCGATGGCCCACACAAAAGACAATTAGCAAACGAGCTTACTAAGCGATTATTAGATAAAGTAGCTATAGGAGGCGCTTTACATCACGCACAAGGGAAGTGGTACCCAGGAGAAGATTTACCAAGGTGGTCTACGGAACTATATTGGCGTAAGGATGGAAAAAAAATATGGCATAACACCAAGTTCATGACTTCTTTTTCTCCAGAAACAGTATTGCCAGACCATGCCTCTAATTTATTTTTAAATACCCTTGTAAAATATTTAAAAGTATCTCATGAACACATCATTCCTGCTTTCGAGGATGTGTATCATGCCTTATGGGAACAAGGTAATTTACCTTTTGATGCAGATGGAAATACAGATAATAATTTTCTAGAAAAACAACTGTCAGATATTTTATCAAAAGCAAATAACCTACCAAAAGGTTATATATTACCGCTAAATAATGCCGAAAATGTATGGTACACAAGCGCATGGCAATTCCGTAGAAACAATTTGTTTTTAACTCCCGGAACATCGCCTATAGGGTTACGTTTACCTTTAAATTCTTTAATTAGAAAATCAGGTTATGATGAGTTTCCTGTTTATAGAACAGACTTATTTACAAAAAAGAAAAAATTACCTAGTTACAAAAGAATCGTAAATACCCGTTATAAAGATTTTTGTGATAACGGATTAGACATAAATAAACCAAATTATTTTATAAGAACCGCTTTATGTGCAGAAGTTAGGGAAGGGAAGTTATACCTTTTTTTACCTCCTTTGGATGCTATAGAAGCTTTTTTAGACTTAATAGCCGCTATAGAAGCCACTGCTAAAGCATTAAATATGCCTGTTATTATGGAAGGCTATGCACCTCCACATGATAATAGAGTAGAATCTATGAAAATTACACCAGATCCTGGTGTGATTGAAGTAAACGTACACCCTACAAAAAGTTGGGATGAACTTGTTAAGAATACAGAAACCATATATGCCGAAGCTAAAAAATCCCGTTTAGGAACAGAAAAGTTCATGTTAGATGGCAAACATACAGGTACAGGCGGCGGAAACCATGTCACCCTAGGAGGGGTAACACCTGCCGATAGTCCGTTGTTAAGAAAACCCAGCTTATTACGCAGTTTATTAACGTTTTGGCAGCATCACCCAGGGTTATCTTATTTATTCTCTGGAGCATTTGTTGGACCTACAAGTCAGGCACCAAGAATTGATGAGGCTAGAATGGATAATTTATACGAATTAGAAATTGCTTTTAGTCAAATACCAAAAGGAGAAGAGGTGCCATTTTGGTTAACAGACCGTTTGTTTAGGCATTTATTAACAGATTTAACAGGAAATACACATCGTGCAGAATTTTGTATAGATAAATTATACTCGCCAGACTCTTCTACCGGAAGACTTGGTATTTTAGAACTTCGAGGCTTCGATATGCCTCCGCATCCGCAAATGAGTTTGGTTCAAATGCTGCTAATTCGTGCTTTAGTTTCTTGGTTCTGGAAAAAGCCTTACGAACACGATTTAGTACGTTGGGGAACAGAATTGCATGATAAATTTTTAATAGAACACTTTGTAAGAGAAGATATTAAAGATATTGTCAATCAATTAAATAGAGCTGGTTATAACTTTAAAGAAGAATGGTTTAATGCTTTCTTCGAGTTTAGGTTTCCAGAAATAGGTCGCGTTAACATTAATAACATCGATTTAGAATTGTGTAACGGTATCGAACCCTGGAATGTTTTAGGAGAAGAAATGACTGGTGGCGGTACTTCTAGATACGTAGACTCTTCTGTAGAGCGTTTGCAGGTAAAAGTTAAAAACTTTAATCAAGATCGTTATGTGCTTACCTGTAATAGTGTAAAAGTACAGTTAAAACCTACCGTTGTAAATGCAGAGTACGTTGCAGGAATTCGTTATAAAGCATGGAATCCGCATTCTTCTTTGCATCCTACCATAGAAACCGATACGCCTTTAGTATTTGATATTGTTGATACATGGAATAAAAAATCTATTGGCGGCTGTATTTATTTTGTATCGCACCCAGGTGGTAGAAGTTATGACCATTTCCCAATAAACAGCTTAGAGGCCGAATCTAGAAGAATTAATCGTTTCTGGGATTTTGGACAAGCACAAACCGATGTCGAACATGTACCAGAACTTATAAATGAAGATGATAATGCCGTTAGAAATTTTGAGGAAAAGCCTAGTTCAAAAAAATTTAAATATAAAACATTACCAGACAACCCCGAGTTTCCTAACACGTTAGATTTAAGAAAAAAGGGTTAATTTAATGAAGAAATTAGAGTAGTTTTGCAGACTATTATTTTATTGAAAACATATAAATTTTATGAATCTAGATAAAAACCCTCTGTTTAAGAATTATTTTAAAAACATATCTTACGATGAAATGTTTACACCTTCAAAAGAGGTTAAATCGTCGTGGTTGTCTTTATATGAGAAATTAAATGCTTTAGGTTCAGACGTTTTAACTAATAGACAAAAAGAGCTAGATTGGTTGCTTTTAGAAAATGGCGTTACTTATAATATTTACGACGACCCTAAAGGGCTTAACAGGCCTTGGAATTTAAATTCAATTCCTTTTATAATTCATAATAACGAATGGAAGCACATAGAAAAAGGTATAAAGCAACGTGTTAAATTATACAATCTTATTTTAAAAGATATTTATGGAGCGCGTAAATTAATTAAAAATGGTTTAATTCCACAAGAGGTTATTTACGCACACAAAGGTTTTTTACGTCAATGCGATAAAATAAATTATACTTTTGATAAACTTCTTTTAGTTTTTGCTGCAGAAATTTCGCGCGGTCCCGATGGCCGTATGTGGGTCGTAAACAATAGAGTAGAGGCGCCTTCTGGTATAGGATATGCTTTAGAGAATAGAACGAACTTAAGTAAAGTACATTCCGAGATATTTAACGAAATGAATGTAAAAAGGCTTACAGACTTTTTATATAAGTTTAACGATTTATTAATTAATGTAGCGCCAAACAAAAACGAAAATCCAAATATTGTAATATTAACACCAGGGTCTCATAACGAAACATACTTCGAACATGCTTTTTTAGCATCCTATTTTGGTTATCCATTAGTATTAGGTAACGATTTAATTGTTAGAGATGGTTTTTTATGGATGAAATCCTTAAAAGGTTTAAAA
This sequence comes from uncultured Algibacter sp., assembly GCA_937936645.1. GTDB lineage: Bacteria > Bacteroidota > Bacteroidia > Flavobacteriales > Flavobacteriaceae > Postechiella. Next base: position 7,110 of record CALHCQ010000045.1, on the reverse strand, counting down.
AAAATAGATGTGGTTTACCGTAGGGTAGACGATGCCTATGTAGACCCATTAGAATTACAGGAAGATTCTCATTTAGGAGTTGCAGGTTTACTAGATGTTGTACGTAAAAAAAATGTAACCATAATAAACCCAATAGGCGCTGCAGTTGTCGAAAACCCAGGTTTAATTCCGTTTTTACCAGCAATATCTAAATATTTACTTGACGAAGAACTTATTTTACCACAAATAGCTTCGTGGTGGTGTGGCCAAGAGAAAGAGAAAGACTATGTTTTAAAGAATATTAAGAAGTTGGTTATCAAGAAAATTGATAAATCAAATAGAGAAAGTATTCACTTTGGTATGTATTTATCAGACGATGAAATTAAAGAGGTTAAAAACGAAATTAATAAAAGGCCTTATAAATACGTTGCGCAAGAGCATATAAGTTTTTCTACCACACCAACGTTTAGTAATGGTAAGTTTGAACCTCGAAAAATGGTATGTAGAACCTTTGCAATTGCTTGCTCTGAGGAGGGGTATACGGTCATGCCAGGAGGATTAGTTAGAGTAGCATCGAAACCAGGTAACGTAAGAGTATCTAACCAAAGAGGCGGTATTAATAAAGATTTATGGATTACTAACGATGATAAACCTGTATTAGAAAATTTATACCCTTTTAAACAACAAAAAAGCAATGTTATTACTAGTGGATTAGATGATTTACCAAGTTTAACAGCAGAGAATTTATTTTGGGCAGGAAGAAACTTAGGAAGAACATTATCTGTAGCGCGTCATATGCGTGTTGTGCTAAATCAGTTTAACTCACATCAATCGGAAAACAAAAGGCCAGATTCTCAAAAAATAATAACACTTTTAAAATCGTTAACGCATTTAACCAATACATTTCCTGGTTTTGTAGAAGACGACGAAGACGGTAATTCTGCTTTAGATAACCCCATAACAGAGTTACACGCTCTAGTATTAGATGCTAATAGATACGGTAGTTTAACAAATACGATACAGTTATTTAGCAACTCTTATTTTTCTATTAGAAACCTATGGTCTGCAGATATGTGGCGTGTATTTTACGATATAAAAAGCATATGGGAAAAGTTAACAGACCAAGACGTTATAACAAATAACCTTATAGTAAAAAGTTTAGATAAACTTATTACTAGACTTATTGCTTTTATGGGGTTAATTGAAGAAAGTATAAAAGTAGATCAAGGCTTATTATTGTACTTTATAGGTTTACGTATGGAACAAAACTTATTAACCATAGCAAAGGTTAGAGCTATTGTTGTACCTAAGTATAACGATTATACCGAGCATGAATTATTAATACAGTTATTAAATAGTCATGAAAGTTTAAATATTTACATACAAACGTATCGCTCTAATATTAATAGAGAAAATGTATTAGAGTTATTACTCATGGATGTTAAATACCCAAGATCATTAGCGTTTATGTTAAAAAGGCTCTGGAAAGATGTCTCGCGTTTACCACATTCAAATATAGAAGAATTACATAATTACGAGAAATGTGTTATAAACGCAATAGAACTATTAAACGCGCAAAAAATTACCGATTTGGTAAAAATTAAACCTAATAGCTACGTTCGAGAAGATTTGGATACGATGTTAGAAAATATAAGTGAACTTTTATTCGAAACATCACAATCTATAACAAATCGATACTTTAATCATACTTTAAAACAAGAACAATTGGCTTCTCAAAACTTTACAACCAACTAATGAATATTTCAGTATCACATATTACAACCTATAATTACGATGCTCCAGTAAGCTATTCTCACAATATAGCTACTTTAAAGCCAAGAACGTTTGAAGGGCAAAAAGTACTTGATTACAGTATTGATATTAGTTCTAAAACCAACGAGTTTTCAGAAAGAATTGATTTTTTTGGCAATTATATTACCCGTTTTTCTATTACCGATGCACATAATAAGTTAAAGGTAACCACCAAAAGTATAATAGACCGAGATTATTCTAGAGTACGAGAACGTTTTTTTAGTAAGCCATGTAAATCTGTTACCCTTGAAAGTGCTTTAAAAATGCTACAAGTAATAAGCCCAGATATTATTGACGCTAAACAATTTATACTAGACTCTACCTTAATAAAAAATAATAACGAGGCTATGCATGCTTATGCCATGGAATCTTTTAAATTAAACCGTTCTGTATTCGAGGCCACACACGAATTAATGGCTCGAATATTTAAAGATTTTAAGTTTGTACCTGGTTTTACAAACATATCTACACCACTTAGTAAGGTTATGAAAGAGAAAAAAGGTGTTTGTCAAGATTTTGCACAAATAGCAATTGCCTGTTTAAGGTCTATAGGCTTACCTGCTAGATACATGAGTGGTTACATAGAAACCTTACCACCACCAGGAAAAGAAAAATTAGTAGGTACCGATGCTTCTCATGCTTGGTTTGCTGTATACATACCTTCGTTTGGTTGGGTAGATTTCGACCCTACCAATAACCAAATACCAGAAAATCAACATATCGTTTTAGGGTGGGGTAGAGACTATTATGATGTGCCACCCCTAAAAGGTGTTGTTTACGGTACTGGAGGTAGTAAACTAAATGTGGCAGTAGATATTAGATCTATTTAATATCTATTATTTGTTATATTAATAATTTAACGACATTTTATTGACAAATAAATACCTATAAATACTACAATTATTCATAAATTTAGACAAAATTATTATTTTATGGATAAAGAGTCACATATCTTTTCTTGTTATGCTAAAGAGGCTGGTTTTTACGATGAGATTTTTGATGAAAATGATAATGTTAGAGCTATTTATAAAAGTTTATTTGATCGATTTAAAGAAAATTCTGCTTTAGATTTTGATATTTTAGATAAAAGAGCAAAGTCATCTTTCTTAAATCAAGGTATAACCTTTCAGGTGTACAAAGAAGATCAAATGAAAGAGCAAATTTTTCCGTTTGATTTATTTCCTCGTATTATAACGGCTAAAGAATGGGAGCATATACAAGCCGGTGTATTGCAACGTAATAAAGCACTTAATTTATATTTGTGGGATATATATCATGATAAAAATATTATAAATGATGGTATTGTACCTATATCTCTAGTAGAAACCTCTGCGAGTTATTTAAAACAAATGCAAGGTTTTAATCCGCCCGAAGGCATCTATAATCATATTTGCGGAACAGATTTAATAAAACACAGTGATGGCGAGTATTATGTACTAGAAGATAATATAAGGTGCCCATCTGGAGTAAGTTATGTTATTGGTAATAGAGAAGCATTAAAAAGAACTTTATTTGGAATATTTAATGGACATAGTGTACGATCTGTAAGCAACTATTCCGAGAATTTATTAGAGGTACTAGAGTCTGTAAAACCTCAAGGCGTAGACATACCTTGCTGTGTTGTACTAACGCCAGGCGTTTATAATTCTGCTTATTACGAACACTCTTTTTTAGCAAAATCTATGGGAGTAGAGCTTGTAGAAGGTCGAGATCTTTTTGTAGAAAATGATTTTCTTTATATGAAAACTATAAAAGGGCCACAACGTATAGATGTTGTTTACAGAAGAATAGACGACGATTTTATAGACCCAGAAACATTTAATAAAGATTCTGTTTTAGGAGTTGCAGGTTTAATGAGTGTTTATTTAAAAGGAAATTTAACACTAATTAATGCACCCGGCACTGGCGTAGCAGATGATAAAGCTATATATACTTATATGCCGCAAATTATTAAGTATTATTTAGATGAAAAACCTATTTTAAAAAACGTAAAAACATACCATTGTAGCGATGCTAACGATTTAAAGTATGTTATAAAAAACATAGCAAATCTTGTTATTAAACCCGTAGACGAGTCTGGTGGATATGGCGTTTTAATTGGTAATAAATTAACTCAAGAGGAAATTGATGCGGCTATAAAAAACATAAAACAAGATCCAAGAAAATATATAGCACAGCCTATAATGGCCTTATCAACTCATGCAACTTACATTGAGGAAGAGGGTGGTTTTTCTCCTAGACATGTAGATTTAAGAACCTATACACTTTTAGGTAAAGATAAAAGTTATGTGTTAAAAGGAGGTTTAACTCGTGTTGCACTTCAAAAAGGAAATTTAATTGTTAATTCATCTCAAGGTGGTGGTTCAAAAGACACTTGGGTTTTAAAAAAATAAAAAATGCTATCAAGAGTTGCAGATAATTTATTTTGGATGGGACGTTATTTAGAACGTTCGGAACATTTGTCTAGATATATAAACGTTAATTATTTTTCGTCCTTAGACGCGCCTAATGAACTGTCGCAGTCCAGGCAGTTTGTTTTTCAGTCTATGCTAGCTCTAGTTAGCGACTATACCAGACAAAGTGATAAGGATATTGTAGAGTCTGAAGTGCTTTATGACTTATGTTTAAACAAAGAAAAAGTATATTCTATATACAATAATGTGTCTAATGCACGTAAAAATGCTAGCGGCGTTAGAGATATTATTTCTACCGAATTATATGAATCTATTAACAGTTTTTATCACCGTATAACCAATTATTCTAAAGAAAATTTAGTTAATTACGACTTATACAGTTTTACTACAGAAGTTATTAATACCACAGGTGTTTTAAGAGAAAAAATTCAAGGCTCATTAATTAATAACGATGTATACGCCGTTATTATGTTAGGTGTTTATATAGAGCGTGCCTATCAAATTAGTAATATAATAACCTGTAAATATGTTGATGCTCAAGTGGCAAAAACGAGCCACGGTAATGCTGTTGATACAAGTTACGAATGGTCTACCTTATTAAAATCGGTGCAATCTTACGATATGATGCGAAGCTATTACAGAAAAACGCCAAGTGAGTTAAACACGTTAGAGTTTTTAATATTAAATCCAGATTGTCCAAGATCGATAACTAATAGTTTAATAGAGATTAATAAGCATATTAAAACATTAAATAGTTGCGCTGAAAAAAATCCGGAGTCAGCAGAATTTTACATTGGTAAAACACTCTCTGAGTATCAATATAAAACTATTGATGATATAGAAAAAAATATTGGTGAAGCAGTTAATAATATAAGTGATTCCCTTAATATTATTCAAGAAAAATTAAATACTGAGTTTTTTAATTATTAGGTTTAGAAACTCTTTAACAAATGATACGGTACTCTAATTAGAAAACGCTTTTTAATTTACATACTTAATTATATTCTTTTAAAAATATAACAAATACACTATGCCCGAAGTTACGGTAGGAGTGAAGTGTTAATGTGTATCTAGAATAGATTAATAGATATAATCATAATAAAAATATATAATGTGATAATTTAAATGTGTAGTTTTTAAAAATTAAATAAAAATAGATTAATATATTTATATATAGATGTTTAAGTGTTTTATTTGATTTAAAATTTAATAACTTAATGGCATATTAACCCTCATTAATATTCATTATGAAATGTACGCACAACTTACCAGTATTTAATATTTCTAATTTTTACGATTATAATAAATGTATGGAGTTCGATAAGAATTTCTATGTTAGAACTTTTAAAGACCATATTCAAGAAAATGGATTTATTGAAAAACCACATGGACATGATTTTTATTTACTTCTAATAGTCACTAAAGGTACAGGTACACACATCATCGATTCTCAAGAATATAAAATAGAAAGGGGCGCTATGTTTATCTTATCGCCAGGTCAAGTTCATCAATGGAATTTATCGCCAGATACAGATGGGTATGTAATGTTTTTTACAAAAAAATACTTCATGCAAGATTATACAAGAAGTCAACTTACAAAGTTGCCTTTTTTTAAATCGAGCTTAAATGTTCCTTATTTAAAGTTAGAAAATAATGAAGTTGAGAATATTATAAGTATTTACAAACAAATAATTATTGAATATAAAAGTCATTTATTAGATTATGATGCTATGATTCGATTAAATTTGAATAAAATTTTTATTTTTCTTTCCAGAATTTATTATAGTAATACTATTGAGCAAAAAACGTTTACATACGAACTTATACAATTACATCGTTTTGAAACGTTAATTGATTCACATTTTAAAGAACACAAAAGTGTTTCTTTTTATGCTGATAATATGAATTTATCTTTAAAACAGCTAAGTTATCTATGTAAAAAAGTATTAGATAAAACACCATCTGAATTATTATTAGACCGCATTATATTAGAAGCAAAACGTCTCATTATTCATTCTGATATGCCGATAGCTTTTATATCAGACACTTTAAATTATAATGATAATTCTTATTTTATTAGAATTTTTAAGAAAACCTGCAATCAAACACCCAATCAATTTCGAAACTCTTTTGCGAGTTAAAAATTAAATGATTAGGTTAAGTTAAAATGAATATAAAAAAAGCAGATAACTATTTAAAATAGTTATCTGTCTTTTTACTGTTCAAAAAATTAAGTCGTTTTAAAATTTAGCTCCAATTGCAAAACTTTTTAAATATTCTTCGGGCTTATTTGGGTCAAACTCTTTACCCATAATTATGTGGTTTTTGTATGTCTTGCTAGGCGCTTCATAACCTAGTTCTTTCATTTTATTTCCACAATCTGTGGCAAGGTATACTTGCTCTGCAACTTTTTTATAATCGAAATCTTTAGTTACATATCCCCATCTTTTCATTTGTGTAAGAATCCAAACACCCATCGAGTGCCATGGAAATGGATCAAAATCGATACGATCATCAACTGTTTTAATTTCTCCTAAGCCATCGGCATATTTACCAGTAAGTACTTGCTCTATAACAGAAACAGGTTGATTTAAATAATTTTTTGGTGCAATAGCTTCAGAAATAGATTTTCTGTTTTCTAATTTAGATGAAAACTGTGTTGCATCGATTATAGAACTAAATAATGCAGCATATGTATTAGGGTATGTATTTACAAATTCTTCGCTACAAGCAAAAGCACAACAAGGGTGACCTGCCCAAATGTCTTTAGTTAACATATGAAGAAAACCTACATTTTCGTAAACAGCTCTTTGGTTAAAAGGGTCTGGAGATAAGTAACCATCAATATTACCTGCTTTAAGGTTTGCAACCATTTCTGGTGGTGGTATAACTCTTATTTGGATAT
>CALHCQ010000044.1 GCA_937936645.1 uncultured Algibacter sp. | reverse complement strand
TCTTTTTACGGTTTAGATTATTTTGAAAAACACAGTAATAACAAGCTCATAGAAACTAAAAAAAACTTAAACCCTAGTTTACAAGGAAAAAGTTTTTTAGTAAAAGATTTTTTTAAAGCAAATAAATACCAACCTATGGTTTGCCAAAGTTCTATTGCATTTAAAAGAGTATTACCAGAACCCGTTTTTTTTAATGAAAAAATAAATTATGCCGAAGATGTAGACTTTTATTTAAAATACCTTACAAAATACAAACTAGCATACCATTACAAGCCCATGGCTACTATTTTATGTAATGTACCAGGACAAATAACACAAAACGGTATTAAAAATAAAACACTGCCAGATTTAAATTACTACGAAAAAATTCACCCTAATAACAAGAGTTTAAAAGCGTATCTAGATTTTAAACGCTACATGTATGCTTCTCAATATAAAATAATTAAAGACGTTAATCATTTTAATAAAATGACAAGCGCTATTAATTTTAATAATCTATCTAGAAAACAAGTGTTTTTATTAAAATGCCCCTTATTTATACTAAAATTGTTAAAACAGATTAAAAAGTACTTTTTAAAGTTTAATATTAGAATAACGACATTTAAGTAGTTTTAAAAATGGATATTTTTAGACTCTAAAAACTTACCATAATCTCTTATGTAATCTTCTTCCTCGAACACATCCGATGCTAAAACAAGGCATACTGCTCCAGAAGAAAAATTTTCTAACTCTCTCCAAAAACCTTTTGGAATTAAAAGCCCTTTATTAGGTCTATTTAAACTAACTATTTCTTCTTTAATTCCATCACTTAAAATAACATCAAAACTACCACTTAGAGGTATTAAAAATTCCGACTGCTCGATGTGAGCATGTCCACCACGTTTAGATCCCGATGGTATATCATATAAATAATAAACACGCTTTACCTCATAGGGTATAATATCTTTTTCTATTACAGATATGTTACCTCTATAATCGGTTATTTTAGGTATTTCTATAATTTGTAATTCTTCTGTTTTAGTCATTTATACAAAAAGTTGTTTCCACGTGTTTAAAATCGTGTTTGCTCGAAATTTATGTAATGTTAAGTCGGTATTAGATTTACAATGCATGTATAGTGCTTCGTCTAATATTAATGTTTCCATAGCTGTTTTTAGAGCTTTAAAATCTTGATCTTTTACTAATAAACCATTTTGTTTATCTACAACCATCTCACTTGGCCCCGATTTACAATTAAACGATACCACTGGTGTATTTAAACTTAAAGCTTCTAACAACACATTAGGAAACCCTTCTACTTTACTACATAGTACAACATAACGTGCTTGTTTAATATAATTAAAAATTTGTTTTTTGTAACCTAATAACACAACATCTTGTTGCAATTTTAGGTTATTTATTTGTGTTTGTAATGTTGTTTTGTCGTAACCATCGCCTAGTATATAAAGCTTATAACCTTTACTTTTTAAAATAGACTGAGCATAGGTTGCTATTAATTTGTCAAATTGTTTTGTTTTGTTTCGTAAACTACCAATAGCTAGTATATAATTTTCACATGCTATAGTATTATTACTTTGTTGATTATTGTTTGTTACAGAAAATGTATTAGGTATGTAGGTTACATTATTGAAATTATATTTATTTTCTAATTCCTTTTTTATGTCTAAAGAAACAGCTACTAATTTTTCTTTCTTATATTTATTTTTAAAGTAACTCCCTTTTGGTATGTGCCAATCTATATTAAAACTATTAATTCTGTAAATAATCTTGTTAGTATAAGAACGAAAAATATATTGATATAGTATAAACTCCATTAAAAACCTATTGCGCATTCTATAATCTATAATAAAATGAGGGTTTATATGACGAATAGCTTGTCGTAATTTTATTGTTTTTTGAATTTGCTTTAATGCTTTTAAGGAAGGTTCGTTTTCTCCTAAATTAAACAAAGTTCCTTTGTAAGAGTAAGTTATGTTGTCTCTTAAAGAAATAATAGACACCAAATACCCATCGTTAGAAAGCAATATAGATAAAATGGAAGCCGCTTTCTCTGCGCCACCTGTAGATAAAGCGTCTACAAGAATGCATATTTTAGGCTTCAAATTTTGTGTCATCGTTTATAAAAATTTATCTTCACTTAAATAATATTTCTATTTACATGAAAATCTTACTCTTAGGCGAATATAGTGGATTCTTTAATTCTTTGAAAGAGGGACTTACCAAATTAAACCACAATGTTACACTTGTAGGTAGAAAAGATAACTTTAAAAACTATCCTGTAGACATATCGTTAGAAGCTGATTTTTTTAACAAAAAACTACCGCGCTTTTTTAGACTTGGAATCCATAAAATAATAAAAAAAGACATCGCTACATTAGAAACATTTTTTAGATTTAAATACCACCAATCTAAATTTAAACATTACGATGTTGTGTTATTAATTAACGAACAACCTGTTACAAAAACACCTTTTTTAGAAAAAAAAATTTTAAACTTTATATTTAAAAACAATAAAAATGTTTTTTTATCGGCATGCGGAGACGATTATATTTTTATAAACTCGGTGTTAAAAGACAAAAAAAATTATAACATTCTTACCCCATATCACAACAATAATAAATTAAAAGACAGATATAAATATTCTTGGGTGTACACTACAAAAGCAGCTAAAAAGCATCATAACTTTGTTTTTAATTACATTAAAGCTGTTATACCTGCAGATTTTGACTATTTAGCTGCCTATGCTAATCACCCAAAAGCTACCGCTTTAATTCCGTTTCCTATACGAACGCATTTATTACCATTTAATCCTGCTAAAATTGAAGATAAAATTGTTATTTTTCATGGTATAAATAAATCTAATTACTACAAAAAAGGAAATGATATATTTGACCAAGCTTTAAAAATTATTAAAAATAAGTACGCTAGTAAGGTTAAAATAGTAACCACCGTAAGTCTGCCTTACAAAGAATATATTAATGCTTATAACAACTGCCATATTCTTCTAGATCAAATATATTCTTACGACCAAGGTTACAATGCACTAGAAGCCATGGCAAAAGGCAAAGTGGTTTTTAGTGGCGCAGAAAAACAATGGCTTAAATATTACAACACCAAAGAAAATGCGGTTGTTATAAACGCCACCCCAAGTGTAACTGATATTGTAAATAAATTAGAGTGGCTTATTTTAAATCCAGAAAAAATAACCGAAATATCTCTAGCTGCAAGACGTTTTGTAGAGGAACATCATAATCATATTTTTATTGCTCAAAAATATATGGATACGTTAAAGGCTTACTTGTAATTATACTTAACCCTATGTTTTATTGCTTTATCCTTTTCAACACCCCATTCCCTAACATAATGCGTTTTTAATAATTTTGCTGGTAGACCGCCTATTAATATTTGCTCTCCTAAAGAAGTGTAATCCTTATTTAATAGCGAGTTAGAAGCCGTAATTACATAATTAGGCGTTATAGTGCCTGGTAAAACGGTAACACGGGTAGAAATTGAATTATGGCTGCCCAATAAAATAGGACGAGTCATTTTATATAATTTTCGCGTTTCACTGTGCATAGAACGATGAGAATTTGTATCTATTATTTGTGATTCGTATGCAACAGCTGTCCACGCTCCTAGTACAATTTTTTCTTTGCAAACTAATTTAACATCGGAGCCTAGCAAACTCATGTTGCCAAATTCGCAATAAGCATCCTTTTCTATATAAATTAAAAAATCGTTACCAATATGGCAATCTCCTTTAAAAACAAGATGACCTTTTAAAAAAAAGTTTGCAGTACCTTTTGATAAAGTTGTTATTTCAAATTTTTGTCCAAAACCAATCATACCCGTTCTTATGGTAGATTTAATTTCTATACGACCTGTTAAATCAGAAAACTTTACCTTTCCATAAAAAAAGACAGGTAACTTCTTTGCTACGGAATATGGCAGTTTTTTAAAATTAAAATAAATGGTTTTAGTCCAATTTACTTCAATTAAAAGCTTGTAAAGTTTTCTTAAATTATGATATGCTTTTCTTAGACCCACAATTTAACGTATTTTAAAAAGTGTTTTTAAGTTTACTTTTTTATCTAAAAAATAAAGAGCAAAAACAAAAGACAGTAACACAAGTAAAGCTTGTAGAACATATTTGAATATACTTTTTTCCATAGTAAAATCACATATAAGAGCACATACACATAATATAAGAGCCCCTGTAAACATTTTATAAAACGCTTGATTATAGTAAAACTTATACCTCTTGTTAGCTATAAAATAAACAGCAATTAAATGTAATGCATAATATACAAAAAAAGAAACCCCCAACCCCTGTAGTCCTAAAAGATTAAAACCAACAATATTTAAGCAAAAAAACAACAAATTAAAAATTATAGTAGTTTTTAAAAAAACTTTAGAATCTCCTTTTGCTATAAACGAATAACCTACAGACCAAGATATTGCTTTAAAAAACATGCCAAAAATGGCCCATTTTACAAATACAAGTATGTCTAAAAACTTTGATGAATATAATATTTTAACAAATAATGGAGAAAAAACGCTAAATGAAATAATTATTGGAGTAATAATTAAAAGGGCTATTATTGACTGTTTCTCTATAACACCTCTTAACTTATTATTACTATTATGCACTGCAGCAAGACGCGGATAATAATCCATACTCATAGCATTAAACACAATATTTACACTATAGTTTAAAATAGCTACACCTGCTAAATAAAAACCTACAATTTCTAGAGATGAAACACTAGTTAAATATATTTGAAAACCATAAGTAGCAACTAATGACACTATACTTGTAAAATTTAACAAAACGCCTAACTTTAATAAGTCTTTACCTTTTATAAAATCTTGAAATATAGAACTATCCTCCTTTTGTATTTTATATTGTTTTTTTTGATAAAATGAAGAGATAAAAAAAGCAATCAAATTAGTAATTATAATTGCTGGCACAATTGCTTTTATTCCTAAATAATAATACATAGGAAATGAAAACACAAGCCCTATAACGCTACCATACATATTAGCTTTTGCCAATAATTTCACAACCCTTAAACCTTGTAAGATTGCTAAATTGACTTGACTTAACTGCTTAAACAACAACGCCAGCGCTAACCACATAAAAGCACCAACATAATCGTATGACTTAAAAACAATATAGCTCAATGAATACGAAAAACAAAGCATTAAAAAAGCTCCAACAATAGCTGTGTACATTGATAAACGCTTGAGTAACGATATTACTTGTTTATAAGAATCTGCCTCACTGTTTTCTCTAATAAATGAAATTTCTTTCACCCCACTTTTATCTAACCCTAAACTAGTTACTGAAGAAAATACATCTATGGTTGTATTAAACAAACCTGCTATTCCCATACCAACAGGTCCTAAAAAAACAGCAATTACTTTAGATCTTAAAAGCGCAATTATTAAACTAACAACCTGTGCGCTACCAAGTATAGATAACGATTTTATTATGAGTCCGTATTCTTTTTTTTCACTGTCCATTAATAACTATTTACAGCTTCTATAACTTTTAAAACTTCATTATTTAAAAGCGCTGTATTTAAAGGTAAGCTTAACACCTCATCATGAATTTGTTCTGTTATTGGTAGTAACATTTTGTTATATTCTTTATAAGCCTCTTGTTTGTGTACAGGTACAGGATAATGGATAAGGGTTTCAATACCTTTTTGGTCTAAATATGCTTTTAATACGTCACGATTTTTTGTTCTAATTACAAAAAGATGATATACATGCTCTTGGTTAGAAGGCGCGTTTGGTAATTCGATTTTTGAGTTTTTTATACCTTTTAAATACAAATTAGCAATTGCTTGTCTGCGTTTATTATCATTATTTAAATGCTTTAACTTTACGATTAAAAAACCAGCTTGAACCTCATCTAATCTACAATTAAAACCTTTTATTTTGTTTTTATAAGCGGTTTCTTTACCATAGTTTCTTAACTTAAATAATATATTAGCTAATTCGGTATTATTGGTGGTAATAGCACCGGCATCGCCTAATGCACCTAAATTTTTGGTAGGATAGAAACTAAAGGCCGCAGCATGAGATAAGTTACCCACCTTACGCCCATCTATAGCAACAGCGCCGTGGGCTTGTGCTGCATCTTCTATTAAAACTAAATTGTGGTCTTTACAAAGTTGCTCTAAAGCATTAACATTATAAATGGCACCATAAAGATGCACTCCTAAAATTGCTTTTGTTTTTGGGGTTATATGTGGCTTTATTAATTTGGCATTAATATTATAAGTCGTTAATTCTGGCTCTATCAAAACAGGTGTTAAACCTGCATTTGTTATGGCTAATACGGTAGCTATGTAAGTATTTGCAGGAACTATAATTTCGTCGCCCTGCTTAAAAACACCCATTAATTTATATCCCTCTAAAATAAGTGTTAAAGCATCTAAACCACTACTTACACCAATACAATATTTTGTACCACAATACGCAGCATATTCTGTTTCAAATAAAGCCACTTGTTTACCAAGAATATAGTGACCACTATTTAAAAATGAGTTAAAACAATCTTTAAATTCCGATTCAAATTTTGAATTTATTTTTTTTAAATCTAAAAATTTAATCATAGTAAAACATCATTTAAAAACTTATAATTATCTGTTTCTATTTGGTAAAAATCTTGAGATACACTTCGTGCACCAAGTCCCTCTTTCCAATACAGCAATCCTTTATTTATTAACTTATTGTTTGCTTTGGTTGAGGCTCCTAAATCGAAAAAAGATTTATTTCTATATTCTCTATTTAATAATTCATCAAATAACAAATCTAAGCTACCTAAGGCATTACTTTGTTTGTTACCAGATATATATTGGCAACGCACAATATTGTTACATAAAAATAAGGTTGCGCCTGCAACAATGCTTCCAGATTTATAAACATTAAACTGCTTAATTTTATTTGGAAATTTACTTTTTAACAACTTAATATCGTTTAAGCTATGTACTGGGGCAGATTGGTGTTTTTCTAGTAAATTTGGGATAAGTATTTTATTCCAAAACACATCAAAATCATCATCGTTTATAATTTTTAAATCTGATTTTTTTCCACGTTTAGCGCCTGCTTTTCTATCTCTAGAAAATTTAACCTCCTCCTTAAGATTAATTACAGAAAAAAACATACGATTTGTCAATTTTGCTTGTAATACATACATTAAATATTCTAACTCATCATTAGGTACTTTAGTATAGCAACTCGGTAAAAGTTTTATAAACACCGACGTTACGTTATTACTATGTAAAAATTGTAAAACATCTTGAAAAACATGAAGTACACTTTGAAATTTTAAAGACGCATTATAAATAAGTCCGCCATAGGTTAAACCTTGATGCGAATGTAGCTTACCTTCGTTAATATTAGCAGGTAAAACAGCAACTAGCTTATCGTCTTTAAAAATCATTAAAGAGTGGTCTTTAAACTTGTGTGCATGGTACTCTAAAAAATCTCTATGAAATAAAAACGTAGCGTTTTTAGCATCTTGTATAAAATTATTCCAAACCTCATAAAAATTGGAGGTGTATTTAACAATTTTATAATTATTCATTTCGCTTTAATTAATTTATAAACTCAGGGATACGTGTAAAATTAATGTTAATTAAAATTTTACCACCAAGTTATATTTTCTTTTTCATTCAATATGAAAAAAAACTTATAAATATCATTAAAAGATAGATGTAATACAATAAATAAGTAATAAAACGTCCTTTTAGTTTTTATTAAAATAAATTAAAAAATCGTTCTTTTTTATAATTAAAGTTAACACCTTTAATAAACTTATGCGCTAGATTTACTTTTAAGAAGATAGTAAACATTAATAGCGAATATAGATATATTGGTTACAATTATAGGTTTAGACTGTAACAATACACCATAAAAAACAAATAGTAAACACCCTAAAGTGTTTACTATTCGCAATTTTGTTACCGATTTCATTAAAAATGAAATAAGCACGGTAGCCATGGCAGAGTAACCAACCCATTCTACCCAAGAAACTCCTAAGAATTCCATTATAGTCCTTTATTCCTTTTACGGTCTACTTCTGTTAACCAAATTTTACGTAAACGTAAATGGTTTGGTGTTACCTCTACGTATTCATCTTTTTGGATATATTCTAAAGCTTCCTCTAAAGAGAACTTAATAGCAGGTACAATTTTAGCTTTATCATCTGCACCAGACGAACGTACATTACTTTGCTTTTTAGCTTTTGTAATGTTTATATTCATATCGTCTTGACGCGAGTTCTCGCCAATGACTTGACCTTCGTAAATATCTTCTCCAGGCTCTACAAAAAACTTACCTCTATCTTGTAATTTATCAATAGAATAAGGAATTGCTGTACCGTTTTCCATAGATACTAAAGATCCAGAAATACGTCCAGGTATTTCGCCTTTTACAGGCTGATACTCTTTAAAACGGTGTGCCATAATAGCCTCTCCAGCAGTTGCTGTTAATAATTGGTTACGTAAACCAATAATACCACGAGATGGAATTAAAAACTCGCAAACCATACGGTCTCCTTTAGCTTCCATGCTTAACATTTCACCTTTACGTAATGTAACAAACTCTACAGCTCGTCCAGATACGTTTTCTGGTAAATCTATAGTTAACTCCTCGATAGGTTCGCACTTTACGCCATCTATTTCTTTTATAATAACCTGTGGTTGTCCTATTTGTAGTTCGTAACCCTCACGACGCATCGTTTCTATTAAAACAGACAAGTGTAGTACACCACGACCAAAAACCATAAATTTATCGGCGCTCCCTGTTTCACCTAAGCGAAGTGCTAAGTTTTTTTCTAGCTCTTTTTCTAAACGATCTTTAATGTGTCTAGAAGTTACAAACTTTCCATCTTTACCAAAGAAAGGCGAATCGTTAATTGTAAACAACATACTCATTGTTGGCTCGTCTATGGCTATAGATTTTAATCCTTCTGGATTTTCTATATCTGCAACAGTATCTCCAATTTCGAAACCTTCAATACCTACAAGCGCACAAATATCGCCTGTTTGTACACTTTTAACACGCTTACGTCCTAAACCTTCAAAAATAAAGACTTCTTTAACTCTACTTTTAGTAACAGTACCATCGCGCTTTACAAGAGCTATTTGCTGCCCTTCTTCTAAAGATCCTCTTTGTAATCTACCAATCGCTATACGACCTGTAAAAGAAGAAAAATCTAAAGATGTAATTAGCATTTGTGTTGTTCCTTCAGGAAAAACAGGCGCAGGTACATGCTCTATAACCATATCTAATAATGGCGCTATATTTGTTGTTTCTTTTTGCCAATCGTCACTCATCCAGTTGTTCTTAGCAGAACCGTACACGGTTGGGAAATCTAATTGCCATTCTTCTGCACCAAGCTCGAACATTAAATCGAATACTTTTTCGTGTACCTCGTCTGGTGTACAGTTTTCTTTATCAACCTTATTTACAACCACACATGGCTTTAAACCTAAGTCTATCGCTTTTTGTAATACAAAACGTGTTTGTGGCATTGGTCCTTCAAAGGCATCTACTAAAAGTACAACACCATCGGCCATGTTTAAAACACGCTCTACCTCACCACCAAAATCGGCGTGACCAGGGGTATCAATTATATTAATTTTAGTATCCTTGTAAATTACAGAAACGTTTTTAGAAGTAATTGTAATACCTCTTTCACGCTCTAAATCGTTGTTATCAAGAATTAAATCTCCTGTATTTTCATTTTCACGAAATAATTGACAGTGATACATAATCTTGTCAACCAATGTAGTCTTACCGTGATCTACGTGTGCAATAATTGCAATATTTTTAATTTTAGCCATAGTAGTGCCTTATTTTAAGCATGCAAATGTACATGTTATTTCGTTAATTATATGTTATATTTAAAAGCTTTTATTATATTTTGTGTGCTATTTCTTAATTTTTTGTTGGTATTTAGCCTTTTTTATTAGAAAACAACACGCTAGACACACAAAAACCTAGCAGATTTATCATCTTATATTACAACTGTTTTTCTTTAAAAAATAACATACAACACATCAAAATGTTAGCCCAGTAATTCGCCTAACTAACCGTACCTTATAATAAACATGTAAAAACTCACTTTTAATTTAACTATCTTAGCCGCTTTAAACCGTGTCTAGCATGATATTACAAAACATACCAAAAATAAAACACACCAACACCAACAATTTCTTTTTACTATGTGGCCCCTGCGCCATAGAAAGCGAAGATATGGCACTACGCATTGCCGAAAAGGTGGTAAACATAACCAACAAATTAAACATACCTTACATATTTAAAGGCAGTTTTAAAAAAGCAAACCGAAGCCGTATAGATAGTTTTACAGGAATAGGAGACGAAAAAGCTCTAAAAATACTAAACAAAGTATCTACCACCTTCGATGTGCCAACAGTTACAGACATACACGAAGTTAGCGATGCAGCACTAGCGGCACAATATGTAGACGTGCTACAAATACCTGCTTTTTTAGTGAGGCAAACCGATTTGGTGGTTGCCGCAGCAAAAACAGGTAAAGTTGTAAACTTAAAAAAAGGGCAATTTATGAGTCCCGAGGCCATGCAACATGCCGTAAAGAAAGTAAAAGATTCTGGCAACCAAAACGCTTGGATTACAGACCGCGGTACCATGTTTGGCTACCAAGACATGATTGTCGATTTTCGTGGTATACCCACCATGCAGCAATACGCACCAACCATACTAGACGTTACCCACTCCTTACAACAACCTAACCAAAGCAGCGGTGTTAC
>CALHCQ010000043.1 GCA_937936645.1 uncultured Algibacter sp. | reverse complement strand
TTAGCGCGTTTTAAAAAAGAAAATAAAGAGTTGTTAAGCTACCTTCTTTTTAGTGCAAATAAAGAATCTGAATATATAGAAGACGTTAAATTGTATATAGATGAACAATTTGAGTTAATTAACACCAAAAGCTTTTTTTTTATAAAAAAAAGTATGCGCAAAATTTTAACACAAATAAAAAAACATATTAGATACTCTAAAAAAAAAGAAACAGAAATAGAGTTACTACTATACTTTTGCAAAAAACAAAAAGCTTTTGTACCAAGTATAAGAAACAGTACACAATTACAAAATATGCACAACAGGCAGTTGGTTTTAATAAAAAAAAGCATCCTAACACTACATGAAGATTTACAGTACGATTACAACCTAATGTTAGATGAATTGTAAATTAACACAACAACAACCATGAAATGGGAACACGCACTTACCGATTATAAACTTTATTTAAAAATAGAACGTGGCCTGTCTCAAAACTCCATAGACAGCTACGCTTTAGATATAAAAAAAATAATTACATATTTAGAAGAAAATAGCATAAATGTTACCCCAATAACTATTACAGATCAAGAGGTAAAGGAGTTTATTTATACCATATCTAAAGTATTAAATAAAAGGTCGCAGTCTAGAATTATATCGGGACTAAAAAGTTTTTTTAACTACTTAATTTTTGAAGATTACATAGAAAAAAGCCCATTAGAGCTTATAGAATCTCCTAAAATAGGCAGAAAACTTCCAGACACACTTACAGAAAACGAAATAGACGACTTAATAAGCGCCATAGATTTATGGAAACCAGAAGGCGAACGCAATAGAGCCATGTTAGAAACATTGTACGGATGTGGTTTAAGGGTTAGTGAATTAGTTCAGTTAAAATTATCAGATTTATTTTTTGAAGAAGGTTTTATAAAAGTAACTGGTAAAGGCGATAAACAGCGCTTTGTACCTATACTAGATACCACAATGAAATACATTAATATATACAGAAAAGAAAAGCGTGTACATTTAAATATAAAACCTGGTTTTGAAGATACTTTATTTTTAAACAGACGTGGCAGGCAGCTAACACGAGCTATGATATTTACTATAATAAAACAATTGGCAACAAAAATAGATTTGAAAAAGAATATATCGCCACATACTTTTAGGCACTCGTTTGCAACACATTTACTAGAAAACAATGCCGATTTACGTTCTATACAACTCATGCTAGGGCACGAAAGTATTACTACAACAGAAATATATGTGCATTTAGACAGAAGCCACCTTACCAAAGTTATAGAAAAATACCATCCACGAAAAGAATTTTAGTCATAAAAAAAGCCTCGTAAATCGAGGCTTTTTTTTTTATATTATATTTAAACTAGAATACTACTTAGCAATATTTACAGCTCTAGTTTCTCTAATAACAGTTACCTTAACTTGCCCTGGGTAAGTCATGTCTGTTTGTACTTTTTGAGAAATGTTAAAAGATAAATCTGCTGCTTTTTCGTCATCAACTTTTTCACTCTCAACAATAACTCTTAACTCACGACCAGCTTGAATGGCATAAGCCTTTTTAACACCTTGAAAACCTACTGCAATTTCTTCTAAATCTTTTAAACGCTGTATATAACTATCTAAAACTTGACGTCTTGCTCCAGGTCTTGCACCAGAAATAGCATCGCAAACCTGTATTATTGGCGATATTAAAGATTTCATTTCTATTTCATCGTGGTGCGCTCCAATGGCATTGCATACCTCGGCTTTTTCGCCATATTTTTCTGCCCATTGCATACCTAAAATAGCGTGTGGCGTTTCCATATCAACCTCAGCATCTGGCACTTTACCAATATCGTGTAATAAACCAGCTCGCTTTGCTAGCTTTGGACTTAATCCTAATTCTGCCGCCATAACACCACAAAGTTTTGCAACCTCTCTAGAGTGTTGTAATAAATTTTGCCCGTAAGAAGAACGATACTTCATTCTACCCACCATTTTAATAAGTTCTGGGTGTAAATTATGAATTCCTAAATCGATAACCGTACGCTTACCAACTTCTATAATTTCTTGCTCTATTTGTTTTTGTGTTTTCTTTACAATCTCTTCAATTCTTGCAGGGTGTATTCTACCGTCGGTAACTAATTTATGTAACGATAAACGTGCAATTTCACGACGTACAGAATCGAAACAAGATAGTATGATAGCTTCTGGTGTATCATCTACAATAATTTCTACACCTGTAGCAGCCTCTATAGCTCTAATATTTCGTCCTTCACGACCTATAATACGACCTTTAACATCGTCAGACTCTATATTAAACACAGATACACAGTTATCTACTGCTTCTTCTGTACCAATACGTTGTATTGTATTTATTATAATTTTCTTAGCCTCTTGTTGTGCTGTAAGTTTAGCTTCTTCTATGGCATTTTGTACATAAGCCATAGCATCATTTTTAGCTTCACCTTTTAAAGACTGTACTAATTGCTCTTTGGCCTCTTCGGCAGATAAGCTAGAAATAACCTCTAATTGCTCGACTTGGCTTTTGTG
>CALHCQ010000042.1 GCA_937936645.1 uncultured Algibacter sp. | reverse complement strand
CTTGGGGCTAGAATAAATATGTTAGCAGTTTATAAAACGCAAGCGAATCCTTCTCCTTTATTAGATAATCCAATAAGTAGAAGTATACCCGTAGAGCTAGATATTAATTTAAATGGCGGGTTGGAGCAATTAGATCCTAATTTTACATTTCAATTTCCTAATGTAAATTCAACTTTAAAATCGGAGCTTCAGTACAGGCTGGAATCCGAAGATGATAAAGAAAATCAAGCTTTATATTTGTTGTCTACAGGTGCGTTTTCTAGAGGTTTAGACGATTTAAATTTCTCGGGTACTATTGCCGAAAGACTTAACGGTATTATAAACGGTATTTTTACAAACGATGATGGTAAAATAGATATAGGTTTAAATTACGAAGCAGGAGAAAACAGACCCGATTATAGATCTAGCGATCGTTTTGGAGTAACTATAAAAACACAAATTAGCGATCGTGTACTAATAAACGGTAAAGTTGGTGTGCCTGTAGGTGGTGCAGGAGCTAACGAGACCGTAGTTGCTGGAGATGCAGAAATTGATTTTCTTTTAAATGAAGACGGTACACTTACAGCAAAAGTTTTTAATAGAGAAAACAGTATAAGGAATTTTGGAGAAGCGATTGGTTACACCCAAGGTATAGGATTATCCTATAATTTAGACTTCGATACTTTTAAAGAACTTTTTAGAACTATTTTTAAGAAAAAAGAAGAAGAATCAGAAGTTTTAGATAATAAAGTCTCTGATAAAGAAAAAAGTGCATTGCCAGAATTTATTAAATACAAAACCCCAAAAAAGTAAACCTATTTTATCAACTAAAACGTTGTAGTAGCCTTACGTAAATTAAAATAATTAAAAACTTCATGATTTATGATTTTAGTTTACTAAATTTACTTTCTTAATAGAAGAAACCTATGTCTAATAAAATAAAAAAAATTGGTGTTTTTACCTCCGGCGGAGATTCTCCAGGTATGAATGCAGCTGTAAGATCTGTAGTTAGAACCTGTGCTTACCATAATATAGAATGTGTAGGTATTTATCGTGGTTACGAGGGGCTTATGGAAGGTGACTTCGAGCCAATGAACGCAAGAAGCGTTAAAGGTATTATTAACAAGGGAGGTACTATTTTAAAATCGGCACGATCTAAAGAATTTAGAACTAAAGAG
Organism: uncultured Algibacter sp.; assembly: GCA_937936645.1. GTDB lineage: Bacteria > Bacteroidota > Bacteroidia > Flavobacteriales > Flavobacteriaceae > Postechiella. The sequence continues at coordinate 8,816 of CALHCQ010000042.1, read as the reverse complement.
GGTCGAGAAAAAGCATATAGCCAACTGCAAAAAGCCGGAATAGATGCCCTTGTGCCTATTGGTGGCGATGGTACGTTTACAGGGGCGCTTGTATTTAACCAAGAGTTTAATTTTCCTGTAATTGGTATTCCTGGTACTATAGATAATGATATCTTTGGTACCACACATACATTAGGTTTCGACACAGCACAAAATACAGTAGTAGATGCTATAGATAAAATTCGTGACACTGCCAGTTCTCATAACCGCTTGTTTTTTATAGAAGTAATGGGGCGCGATGTTGGGCATATTGCTTTAAACACAGGTATTGCAGGTGGTGCAGAAGAGATATTAATACCAGAAGAAAATTTAGGTTTAGATAGATTAGTAGAGTCTTTAAGACGTAGTAGGAAATCTGGTAAGTCGTCTAGTATAGTAGTTGTTGCAGAAGGAGACAAAATAGGGAAAAACATTTTTGAACTAAAGGAGTATGTAGATCAAAACATGGAAGGTTACGACGTAAGAGTTTCTGTATTAGGACACATGCAACGTGGTGGGTCGCCATCTTGTTTTGACCGTGTTTTAGCCAGTAGAATGGGAGTTAAAGCTGTCGAATCTTTACTAGAAGGTAAATCTAACTACATGGTAGGTTTGTTACAAAATAAAATGGCCTTAACGCCTCTTGATAATGCGATTAAAGGAAAATCAAAAATAAATTTAGAATTATTGCGTGTCTCAGACATAATGAGCACTTAACACTTATAACAAAGAATATGTCAAAATTAAAAATTGGAATTAACGGATTTGGTAGAATAGGTAGAATAGCTTTTAGAGTAGCATCATCAAGACCAGATATTGAAATAGTTGGTATTAACGACTTACTAGATGTAGAGCACTTAGCTTACTTATTAAAATATGATTCTGTTCATGGACAATTCGATGGTACTATCGAAGTAAAAGATGGTAACTTAGTAGTAAACGGTAATGCTATTAGAATATCTGCAGAGCGTAACCCAGAAGATTTAAAATGGGATGCTGTTGGAGCAGATGTTGTATTAGAATGTACAGGTCTTTTTACAACTTTAGATAAAGCTGAGGCTCATATTAAAGCTGGAGCTAAAAAGGTTGCTATTTCTGCACCATCTGCAGATGCACCAATGTTTGTAATGGGGGTAAACCACAAGCAAATTACTGCATCACAAAAAATCGTTTCTAATGCTTCTTGTACAACAAACTGTTTAGCACCTTTAGCTAAAGTAATTAACGATAAATTTGGTATTGCAGAAGGATTAATGACTACTGTACATGCTGCTACAGCAACACAATCTACTGTAGATGGTGTTTCTAGAAAAGATTACAGATTAGGTCGTGCATCTTTAAACAACATTGTACCAGCTTCTACAGGAGCAGCTAAAGCTGTTGGAAAAGTAATTCCAGAATTAAACGGTAAATTAACAGGTATGGCATTTAGAATACCAACTGTAGATGTATCTGTTGTAGATTTAACGTGTCGTTTAGAGAAGCCAGCTTCTTGGGCAGATGTTAAAGCAGCATTAAAAGATGCTTCTGAAGGTGATTTAAACGGTGTTTTAGGATACACAGAAGAAGGTGTTGTGTCTCAAGATTTCGTTTCAGAGCCAAAAACAAGTACATTCGATGCTAACGCAAGTATGGCGTTAAACGATGGTTTCATTAAATTAGTATCTTGGTACGATAACGAATTTGGTTACTCTACAAAATTAATCGATTTAGCACAGCACATCGGTTCTCTATAATATTTTTTTACATTATAAAGTCATTACTTTACTTCTTATTAGTAAAGTAATGACTTTTTTTAATTATTAAGCTTATGATTTTAATTGTTGATAGTGGATCTACTAAAGCAGATTGGATTGCAGTAGATAAAGATGGTAACCGATTATTAGAAAAAATACGTACCAAGGGTTTGAATCCTGCTATTTTATCTGATAAAAAATTAACAAAAATCATTAATAAGAGTGATGATTTAAAGTCGAATAGTCAACAAGTATCTCATGTCTTTTTTTACGGTGCTGGCTGCGGAACAACAAAACCTAAAGCGCTATTAAAAGAAGTTTTAGAAAATATCTTTACCAATGCGCATGTAGAGGTAAACGAAGATACATTAGCTGCCGTTTATGCAACATTAAACCATAACCAAGAAGCTGCTGTTGTTTGTATTATGGGTACAGGGTCTAACTGTAGCTATTTTGATGGTAAAGCTTTGCACCAAAAAGTAAACTCTTTAGGGTATACTTTAATGGATGATGCTTCGGGTAATTATTACGGTAAGCAATTAATTAGAGATTATTATTTTGGACATATGCCAGAAGCCATTAAAGTGGCCTTTGGAAGTAAATACAATTTAGAATCCGATTTTATAAAGTATAACCTCTATAAACAACCTAACCCTAATGCTTATTTAGCAAATTTTGCTGAATTTATGTTTTTGCACAAAGATTCAAGTTATACTATAAACCTTATAAAGAATGGTATTCGTGAGTTTGCAAAAAATATGATTTTTCAATTTAAAGAAGAATTAAAAACAGCTCCTGTACACTTTGCAGGCTCTATAGCTTATTTTTCACAAAAAGAAATAAAAGAGGTCGCAGAAGAATTAGGTTTTAAAGTAGGTAACTTTAAACGTAGGCCAATAGAGGGACTAGTTACATTTCATACTAAAAATTTATAAAACAGATAAATACACTCATATTTCACAAATAATTGTTTAATTAACACTTAAGCGATAATTTTGTATGACTTTTTTAAGTATTTAACCTGTGTTTATTAGTCGATAAACAAAAATACTTGTACAGCCTTTTAATTTCTTTGTAATGTTCTTACTTTGTAGCATATTAATTTTTTTTGACTAAAAAAAATACGCTATGCAACACAAATACGATGCTTTGTTTAAAAACAATCAAGACTTTGTTTTACAAAAGCAAAAACAGCTAATATCATTATTCTTTTTTACTTTATTAGCTTTTTTACTTTATCAGTTTTCAAATTCATTTTTTTTTAATAATAGTAATAATTTTAATAACTCACCTAAGGTTTCGGCTCTAGCAAGTTGTGTTATACCATTAAAAGTAACAGCAAATATTGCATCTAAACCCCATACGGGAGCCGCTGTAAATATACCTGTAGGCAATAATATTAAGGATATCAAAAAATGGTCTACTTCTAATAGTTGGGATGGTAATAAAAAACCAGTTGCTGGAGACGATGTTTTAATACCAGCAAATTCGGTGGTTGTTATAGATCAAAATATAAACGTAAAATCTATTACGGTTAAAGGTAAATTAATAATAGATCTTAATAAAGATATTACAATTAGTACCGAGTATATTATACTAGATGGAGCATCTGCTTATTTCGAGTGGGGTACTACAAGTAGCCCTTATAACAAAAAAGGGATTATAACGCTACGCGGAACTAGTAAAACAACAAAAATACCAGGAACCTCTATTAATTATAAAGCTGTTGTAGCTGGTAATAATTCGCAGATAGAATTACATGGTAACACAAAAACTTCTTGGACCCGCTTAGCAAGCAATGCAGCAGCAGGTCAAAATAAAATTACAGTTTTAGATAACGAAACAGGTTGGTCTGTTGGCGACGAAATATTAATAGTATCTTCTAGATTAAAAGCTTCCGAGGCAGAAAAACGAACCATAACAGCCATTAGTAGCGATAAAAAAATATTAACACTAAACAAGAATTTAACGAATCCACATATAGGACGTAAAAAGAATTACACCCGAGCTAAGGACGGAAAAAGTTGGAATGTAGAAATGCGTGCCGAAGTTGGTTTGTTGTCTAAAAGTATAAAAATACAAGGAGACGCCTCTTCTAAAGATAATCAATTTGGTGGTCATGTTATGATTCATTCAGGAGCACAGGCTCATGTAGATGGTGTTGAGTTTTTTCAAATGGGACAAAAAGCCATTACAGGTAGGTATCCTTTTCATTGGCATTTATTACAAGAAAAAGGAGCAGGTCAATATTTAAAAAATTCTAGTATACATACATCATACAACAGAGCCATTACTATACATGGTACAGAATCTACCTTGGTAGAAAATAACTTTGCTTACGACCACATAGGTCATGGGCTTTTTCTTGAAGACGGTAGCGAGCGTTTTAATATTATTAAGAAAAATGTCATGGTGTTATCTAAAAGACCAAAAAAGGGAGAAGAGGTCACCCCGTCAGATAATCAATTTAATGAAGTTCAAAATAGGACACCTTCTCAATTTTGGATAACAAATCCTAATAATATTTTTGAAGACAATGTTGCTGCAGGAACAGAGGGTACAGGGTTTTGGTTTGCTATGCCAACAAAACCTATGCAACAATCTGCAAACATACCTAGATTTAAAGATCTAAAGCCTCATAAAGAAAAATTAGGAAAGTTTAGTGGTAACATGTCTCATAGTTGTAAAAGTGGTTTCGATATTTTCGATCAATTAGACGCTAAACATGCGATAGTTAGAAATAGGCCTTGGGAAAGAACCGATAAACGTTTTATAGATAACCATATTTTTTATGCCAACGATTTAGCCAATTACGGTGGTATTGGTGGTACAAGAAGGTTTACCGAGGGTGTTATTTTTCGAAATAATGTTTATGCCGATAATAAAACAAGTTTAATGTTTGCAAGTTATCCAACAATAGAAAACTCTGTTTTTATAGCGAATTCTGGCGAAAATGTATTTTCAGGAGAACGAAAATTAAATAGAGGTTATGACGGTTCTTTAACTTTAAAAAACTGCCATTTAATAGGCTGGAACGCTAGTAATGCTAATTATGTACAAAATACTGGAGGTGCACAAAAACATGTAAATTATAGAATTTCTGGAACGACCTTATCTCCAGATGCCTCTATTAGGATGTCTTTTCCTAATTACAATGTTATACCAAAGGGAAATGTTGGAGCAAATGCTGCAGCGCATCCTAGGTTTTGGAGTTATGTACATTGGGATATAGATGGTTCTATATCGGGAAAAGAAAATACTTCTATAATAACAAATCACCCATTATGTAGGGATGGATCCGAGGTAAGATTTAGTAACTGGAATAACCTATATAGAACAGATAGAAGGTTTGCGTATGTTATGTTGGATGCCCCAGGCGATCCTAGAATGACCGTGGTTAGAACTAAAGCAGGTACTCCCAAAGCTGGCATGTATTATATAAATGGCTTTTATGGTACGTTTATTCAGTTTCCAGCTATTGTAAATGATAATTTTTTATACACACTACAATTCGAAACATTGGGTACAGGTAAAAAAATAGATGTACGTATTCGAGATGCTTATACTAATGGCGATGCGATTTTATTTCGCATAAAAGAATTTGGTAAATTACCAGGATTAGCTATTAAAAGTGCTAAAAAATTAAATACATTAGACGAAGTTAAAAAAGAAAAAGTTAATAGCTATGTTAAAGTAGGAAACGATATTTATTTAAAAATGATAGCTGGCAGTAACCCCGATTTTTCGGCCTCAATATCTTGGTCGACTAATATAAAATTAGCGAAATTGGACACCGACGGCGATGGAATTACAGATAAACAGGAGTCCATAAATGGTACAGACCCAATACCAAACGATAAAATACCAACAAATCCCATTATACCATGGTTAGCAGAAAACACACCAGTACAATTACCAGAAGTTAGCTTTTCTAGCGACACTAATTTAAATGTTAAAGAAGGTTATAATGAGCTATATGTTAAAGCAGATGTTAAAGCCTTTGGCGATGCAACGATAACTAATGTTAAGTTTTTTATAGACAATGTAGAGGTAAGGCAAGAGAGTGTTGCTCCGTTCGAGTGGGGTCACGATGGTAGTCCTAAAAAGAGCGAAACTTTAGGTTTAGAAGCAGGACAGCACGAATTGAAATTGGTTGTAACCGACAGTAATGAAAAAATGTCTGAAGTTATTACGATACTTAATGTTGAACCAACGACTTTAAGTATATCCGATTTATCAAAAGATACTGATGTAAATATTTATTTATACCCAAATCCAACAACAGGAATAGTAAATTTAAAGCGAGATAAAAGTGTTAAAAATCCATCAATAATTACTATTGTTAATCTGTATGGTAAGACATTAATAACCAAGAATACTAATAGAGAATTAACACGTTTAAATATAGAGTCATTTCCTGAGGGAGTATATTTAATAGTCGTAAAGACAGGTGCCACAAGAAAAGTAATAAAGCTTATTAAAGGTTAATTCAGGTATTCCTAAAGGTGTTTTTTAGTATATATATATTATACAGTATTATGTTTAGTCATTTTATAGCTATAACCATAAAATATTTCGTAGTTATTTAAAAGTTATTAGTATCATATAGGAAGCTAAAAAACACCCCTCGTTTTAATTAAGATTTGAGACGTGGGTATAGATTGAAAATTTAGATATGTTGTAGAAATAATTATCCTAATAATTAGCGCAATTTTTCTTTAAATACTGAAAATTCTGATTTACCTCAATTCAGGAAAATCGGTAGGGTTAGCCTCGTGCATGACTTTATAAATGGCCTCAAAAATATCTTCGGCAGATGGTTTAGAAAAGTAGTCACCATCATTACCATAAGCCGGTCTATGTGCCTTTGCGGTTAATGTTTTAGGTTTACTATCTAGATATTTAAAGGCGTCTTGAGTATTTAAAATTTCGTTTAAAATATATGCAGATGCGCCACCAGGTACATCTTCATCTATAACCATTAAACGGTTTGTTTTTTCTATACTTTTTGTAATATCGTGTTTAATATCAAAAGGTATTAAAGATTGTATATCTATTATTTCTACATCAATACCAACACTTAATAACTCTTTTGCTGTTTGTTGTACAATACGTAATGTGGAGCCGTAAGATACTACAGTAATATCTTTACCTGTTTTTACAGTTTCTACAACACCAATAGGGGTTTTAAAATTCCCCATATTTGTTGGTCTGTTTTCTTTTAGTCGGTAGCCGTTAAGACACTCTACAACTAAAGCAGGGTCGTCGCTTTGTAGTAACGTATTGTAAAAACCAGCCGCTTTAATCATATTTCTAGGCACCAGTATATAAATACCTCGCATTAGATTTAATAAGCCACCCATTTGCGAACCAGAATGCCAAATACCTTCCAGTCTATGTCCTCGTGTTCTAATAATTAAAGGTGCTTTTTGTCTGCCTTTAGTTCTGTAATGTAACGTTGCTAAATCGTCGCTAATAATTTGCAACGCGTAAAGCATATAATCTAAGTATTGTATTTCTGCAATAGGGCGTAAGCCTCTTAAAGCCATACCAATACCTTGGCCTATTATGGTCGCCTCTCTAATACCTGTATCTGCAACGCGAGTTTCGCCATACTTTTCTTGTAAACCTTCTAAACCTTGGTTAACGTCGCCTATGTTACCAGTGTCTTCTCCAAACACTAGAACTTCAGGATATTTCTTTAATATAGCATCAAAATTATCTCTTAAAATAACTCGACCATCAACTTGCTGTATTTCGTTATCAAACGTAGGTTTTATTTCGCTAACATGACGTGCCGATCTATCTGTTTCGCAATATAAATGCGAACTAAATTTGGGTTGTATGGTATTAAAGTAATCGTTTATCCAGTTGGATAAAAGTTGCTTGTCTGTATTTTTTTCTCCAATGGTATATCTTAATGCTTTTCTAGCATGCATTAAAATTTCTTTTCTGGTAGGCTCTATTATTTTTGCTAAATCTTCTTTTATTTTAGATATAAAAACGCCATTAACACTTTTATTCGCGACCGTTGCAAGTACGTTTAGTAAGCCTTTTTGTTCGTCTTGTATAGGGGTTAAAAACGTATTCCAAGCTTTGTTTTTACTTTGCTTAACTTCTTTTTTTATGGTGCGCTCTATGGCTGTTAATGCTTCGTTGGATGCAATGCCGTTTTCTAAAATCCATGCTCTCATTTTTAGATTACAATCATGGTCTTTTTCCCATAGCAAACGCTCTTTGCTTTTGTAACGTTCGTGAGACCCCGAGGTGGAGTGCCCTTGGGGTTGCGTAAGCTCTTTTACATGAATTAAAACAGGAACAAATTCTTCTCTAGAAATTTTTGAAGCCTCTTCGTAGGTTGCTACAATATTTGCATAATCCCAGCCTTTAACAGTAAGAATTTCGTAACCTTTATTGTTTTTATCTCTTTTAAATCCTTTTAAAATTTCTGAGATGTCTTCTTTTGTTGTTTGGTGTTTTGCATGTACAGATATACCGTACTCGTCATCCCAAATACTTATAACCATAGGAACTTGTAATACACCTGCCGCGTTTATGGTTTCAAAAAATAAACCTTCGGATGTGCTTGCGTTTCCTATAGTTCCCCATGCAACTTCATTTCCGTTTACAGAAAATTTTGATGCATTGATGTCTTTATCTAAACGGTAAATTTTAGACGCTTGTGCTAAACCAAGTAGTCTAGGCATTTGTGCTGCTGTTGGCGATATATCGGCACTGGAATTGTATTGTTTTGTTAAGTCATTCCAGTCACCATTTTCATTTAAACTGTGTGTTACAAAATGACCGCCCATTTGTCGCCCTGCAGACATGGGTTCTAAATTTAAATCGGTGTTAGCGTATAATCCTGCAAAAAATTGCTCGACACTTAATTCACCAATAGCCATCATAAAGGTTTGATCTCTATAGTAACCCGATCGCCAATCGCCTTTTTTAAAGGCTTTTGCCATAGCTAGTTGAGGTATTTCTTTACCATCTCCAAAAATTCCAAATTTAGCTTTTCCCGTAAGTACTTCTCTGCGGCCTAATAGGCTACACTCTCTA
>CALHCQ010000041.1 GCA_937936645.1 uncultured Algibacter sp. | reverse complement strand
CTTACATTAGGTCTATTAAAGGCTATACGAGCAACACCGTTACATTTCTTATATGTAATATCTTCATACTCCTTAACTGTTTTCCAATTTACTTGATCCATTCATTAAGTATTTAATTCAAAAATAATTCTTATTTTATTATTGTCCACGTTAATTTAACTTAAATAAATTAATTGTAAGGTTATTTTTCCATCTTATAAATAAAATAGATTTCTGGTAATAATGTGAATATAATCTTAAAAAAAATTAGACCAACATACTCAATACATTTTCACAATAATTACAGAAAAGTGTCAAAAATTAAAAAATAAAGTTAAAAATATGCTATTATACTAATATATCAATGAATTAAATATGTAGTTATAAAAAAACACAACATTTGTAAAAAAGTATAAAAAGGTAGCATTATATTTATTACTTTTGTAAGATAATTAAACACTTAACCCATTAATAATCAAGACTAAATGTTTTAAGTGTTAAGACAAAACAAACAAAAACACAAACATATTAAGCCTATGCTAGTAACAATTACATGTATCATAACTTTACTTATTGCAGTAAATTTCTTTTTATTATTTTTTAGTAGTAATAAAACAACTAAAACAAAAGCTTCAAAACCTGTAATTATACATCCTGAAGTAAAAATAATTAATAATAAATTAGCTGCTACTGGAAGCTAATTTAGATCCCATAAAATTGGTGTTAATTTATTACTAATTAACACCTTATTCGCTTCATTAAAATGATTATTACCAAACCAATAGCCTCTATTAGCGCTAAGTGGTGACGGGTGTCCTGTTTTTAAAACAGTATGTTTATTGGTATCTATTATTTTCTCTTTTTTGTGAGCATAGCCACCCCATAATAAAAAAATGACATCATTTTTATTATGGCTTATTACTTGAATTACGGCGTCTGTGAATTGTTCCCAGCCTTTTTTTTGATGACTACCTGCTTTTCCCTCTTCAACTGTTAACGTAGCATTTAATAACAAAACCCCTTGTTTAGCCCACGACATTAGATTGCCTTGTTTTGGATATTCCATCTCAGAACTCTGCTGTAATTCTTTAAAAATATTTACTAGAGATGGTGGATGTTTTACACCACTATTAACAGAAAAACAAAGACCATTAGCTTGACCAAAACCATGGTACGGATCTTGACCAATAATAACCACCTTAACTTTATCAAAAGGGCAAGCATTAAATGCTGCGAATATTTCTTGCTTAGGAGGATAACAGGTGCTTGTTTTATACTCATCGTCAACAAAACTTATTAATCTTTTAAAGTAATCTTTTTTTAACTCAAGTTTTAAAATATCCTCCCAACTAGCGTGTAAGTTATACTTTTGCATTAATTAAAAATCTTAAATAATAACTCTTTTAATAAATCGCCATGAGATACGTTACTAGATCCAACACCTTTGCTTTTTACATCAAATTCTCTTAATAAAGCAATAACAGCACTTACTTTTCTCATAGGGAAATTTCTAGCAGCAATAGTATAATCTTCAACAAAATATGGGTTCACTCGTAGAGCTGCAGCTACATTTCTTTTAGACTTATCGGCTAAGCCATGAAAATGTAATAATTGTGAAAAAAAACTAAACAATAAAGAAACTGTTACTACCATAGGATTGTCTTTAGGATTATCAGCAAAGTAACTAACAATTTGATAAGCCTTTACTACATCACGCTGACCTATAGCTTTTCTTAATTCGAAATTATTGTAATCTTTACTAATTCCGATATTTTCTTCTATAAGTTCGGGTGTAATTTGATTTGTATTAGATAATACAATCTGTAATTTATCTAGCTCGTTACTTATTTTACTTAAATCGGTACCTAAAAACTCGACTAACATTTGGGCTGCCTTGGGTACAATGCTAATTTTTTTTGATGCTAAAACACGAATAATCCAATCGGATACTTGATTTTCGTATAACTTTTTACTTTCAAAAACAACACCTATCTTTTTTATGGCTTTATACAGAGCTTTACGCTTATCTATTTTTTTATACTTATAATTAACAACAAGCATGGTACTTTCTTGCGGATTGTTAGCGTATGCCGCTAGTTTTTCTATAGTTCTAGACAAGTCTTGCGCTTCTTTTACAATAATAACCTGCCTGTCTGCCATCATGGGGTAACGCTTAGCATGGCCAATAATATCATCAATAGTCACGTCTCTACCATACAAAGACATTAAATTAAAACCTTTATCGGCTTCATTAAGTACGTTTTGTTCAATATAATCAGAAATTTTATCAATATAATAAGGCTCCTCACCCATTAAAAAATAGATAGGTTTTATTTTTCCGCTTTTTATATCGATAACAATTTGCTTGGCTTCGTCCAAAGGGTTGTATTTTTCTTACTCGCAAATTTATAAAGTAAAATATTAGAATTTAGCTCTATTATATTGTGAGTTATAGTTAACTGCTTTACATTTGAAAAAACTAAATTGTGTTGCAAGAACTGAACTTTCCTAGGTTTACATTTCGTTTCAAAAGTAACGAAAATAAAGTTTCTATTTTTGATGTGATTCGCAAAAAATTTATCATTTTACAACCCGAAGAATGGGTGCGCCAACATTGTGTGCATTATTTAATACATATTAAAGGTTACCCTATTTCTTTAATTAATGTTGAAAAAGAATTGATCATTAATAATTTAAAAAAACGATACGATGTGATTGTTTATAATACAGATGGTAGTGTGTTTTTAGTTATAGAATGTAAAGCTTATAATATTAAAATAACACAAGAGGCTTTCGACCAAATAGCGCGTTACAATTTGGTACTTGAATCGCAATATTTAATGGTAACAAACGGACTAAATCACTATTATTGCAAAATGGATTTAGAAAACTCTAAATACCAATTTCTAGAAAGCATACCATCATATTGTTAAACCGCATCAAAAAAACAAAATAAATTGACTGTAGCTATTGTTATTTTAAATTGGAATGGAAAGGCTTTACTAGAAAAATTTCTTCCCACCGTTATTAAATATTCTAATAATGCTGATATTTATGTGGCAGATAATGCTTCTACCGATGAATCGTTATCATTTTTAAACAAAACATATCCTGCCATAAAACAAATTAAAAACAAAACAAACGGAGGCTACGCTAAAGGTTATAATGATGCTTTAAAACACATTAATGCCGATGTATTTTGTTTACTAAATAGTGACGTCGAGGTTACTAAAGACTGGTTAACCCACATAACTTCGACTTTTAAAAACGAAAAAAAAACGGCCATAATACAGCCTAAAATATTAGACTACAATAAAAAAGACTACTTTGAATACGCAGGTGCTGCAGGCGGATTTATAGATAAATACGGCTACCCATATTGTAGAGGCAGAATATTTAACACCCTAGAAAAAGACACAGCACAATACAACGATAACGCAGAAATTTTCTGGGCTACTGGCGCTTGTCTTTTTATAAGAAAAAGTGTTTTTGAAACCCTTAATGGTTTCGACGAATTGTTTTTTGCCCACATGGAAGAAATAGATTTATGCTGGCGTGCAAAAAAATTAAATTACAGTATAAAATATGTAAGCAAATCTGTTGTATATCATGTTGGAGGAGCAACATTGCAAAATGGAAACCCTAAAAAAACATTTTTAAACTTTAGAAATAACTTGTTTATGTTAACAAAAAACTTAGACAACAACTTAATACCTATTTTATTTACACGTCTTGTTTTAGATGGGGTTTCTGCTATTAAATTTTTACTTGAATTAAAATTTAATCATTGCTTTGCAATATTAAAAGCACATTTTAGTTATTACTTCTATTTAAACAAAATACTAAAAAAACGAAATAAAAATAATGTTAATAAAATTAAACATTATCAAATAAAATCGGTAGTATTTGAGTATTTCGTAAACAAAAATAAAAAATTTACTAGTTTATAAAAACTATGTGAATTTTTTGTTAAGTACCGCTTAATCCATCAATTTTTATATACTTTTAACCCATTACAACTTAAACAAATATTACCTTCATGAAGAAAAAAATTTTATTACTAAGTGCAGCATCTTTATTAATGTTAAGTTCTTGTGTTTCTAAAAAAGAGTTTTTATCACTAGAGCAAAAACATAAGGAAACAAAAGATTTACTAGATGCAGCAACTCTAAAACTTAATGTTTGCTTAGATGAAAAATCGAATGCGTCTGCAAAAGCTTTAGCTTTAGAAGCCAAAGCATCTGCTCTAGAAGATAGAATATCTGATTTAAAAAGCAGCAATAACAACTTAACAATACTTTCTACTAAAGGTGCCACTAATGTTGAAAAAACTCTAGAAAGTATTAAAGAAAAAGAGCTAAAAATTACACGTTTACAAGATGCTTTAACTCAAAAAGACAGTGTTACACTTGCTCTTGTTACAAGCTTAAAACGTGAGGTTGGTATTAACGACCCTGATATTGAAGTTAATGTAGAAAAAGGTGTTGTGTTTATTTCTATTGCCGATAAATTATTATTTAAAAGCGGAAGCTTTAATGTTACCGAAAAAGCAAAAGGTGTTTTAACTAAAGTTGCTAAGGTTGTTAACAGTAAGCCTGATTTTGAATGTATGATAGAAGGCCATACAGATAACATACCTTACTCTAAAGGTGTATTAATAGACAACTGGGATTTAAGTGTTAAAAGATCGACTTCTATAATACGTGTATTACAGGAATTAGGTGTTAACCCAGGTCAATTAATAGCTGCTGGACGTAGTTCTTATGTGCCGTTGGTAGAAAATAATACCTTAGAGAATAGAGCAACAAATAGAAGAACTCGTGTTGTTGTACTTCCTAAAATAGATCAGTTCTACGAAATGATAGAAAAGGAAATGAAAAACCTAGAAGCTGGTAAGTAAAAATCATATACCATTAAAAAAAGCCCAAACTTAAAATTAAGTTTGGGCTTTTTTATGTTAAAATATTATTGAGGTTAATTTATAGTATTCCTAAATCACCTTTACCTTCTCTTAAAACAACAGGAGTACCACTAGACAAATCTACAATACTAGAAGGTTCGTTACCTCCGTACCCTCCGTCTATGACTAGATCGACTAATTTATCCCATTTTTCTAATATTAGCTCAGGGTCTGTAGTGTATTCTAAAACAGCATCCTCGTCATGGATAGACGTAGATACAATAGGGTTACCTAAAGCCTTAACAATATCTATTGCTATATTGTTATCGGGCACCCTAATACCAACTGTTTTTCTTTTTTTAAACGGATTGGGTAACGTTTTAGCTCCTGGCAATATAAAAGTATATGCACCTGGCAAGGCACGTTTTAGTATTTTAAAAGTAGTTGTATCTATTTGCTTTACATAATCGCTTAAGTTACTTAAATCTTTACACACAAAAGAAAAATTAGACTTTTCTAATTTTACACCTTTTATTTTAGCAATACGCTCTAAAGCTTTTGTATTTGTAATATCGCAACCTAAACCATATACCGTGTCTGTAGGGTAAATTATTAATCCACCTTTTTTTAGCACATCTACAATTCGATTTATGTCTTTAGGGTTCGGGTTTTCTTCATATAATCGTATGTAATCTGCCATATATTTATTCTAATTAATAATTTCTAATTTAGCAAAACGAAGTAGCAGCTTTTTTGTTCCGCCATGCTGAAACTTAATTTCGGCTTTAACATCTGCACCAACTCCTTCTATACTTAAGACTTCTCCTGTACCAAAACGTAAATGCTTTACTAAATTACCAACAGCTAAAGCACCTGCACTTTCGCTAGCTGCAGCATGTCCTTGAACTTTAGCTACAGGCTTAAGATTTTTAGGCGTTTTAGGCACAAACTTTTCTGGTGTTTTATTGGTTTTAAAATCTTTCTTTAAAACAGCTTGCTTGGCTGGTTTAAATCGTATTTTATTAGCACCTGCTTTCTTACTTGTAACAGATGGTGTATCTCCAAAAATATCGGCACTTAACATGGGGTTAAAACGAAGCTCTTCGGTAGGTGTTGTTATTTCTAAATACTGCTCGTCTATTTCTTGTATAAAACGACTTGGTTCAGAATCGACAAGTTTACCCCAACGGTATCTAGACAAAGCATACGTTAAGTAAGCTTGTTTTTCGGCACGCGTTAAGGCCACATAAAACAAACGGCGCTCTTCCTCGAGTTCGCTTCTTGTATTCATGCTCATGGCACTAGGGAATAAATCTTCCTCTAAACCTACCACAAATACATTAGAAAACTCTAAACCTTTGGCTAAATGTATGGTCATTAATGCCACATGGTCTGGATCGCCTTTATCGGCATCGGCGTCTGTGGCAAGCGCAACATCTTCTAAAAACTCGGCTAAAGACCCTCTACTATCGGCAATTTCTTTTTGTCCTTCAACAAAATCTTTCATACCGTTAACAAGCTCTTCAATATTTTCCATACGAGCTACACCTTCTGGGGTACCATCTTTATTAAACTCTTTTATAATGCCTGTTGTTTTTGTAACATGCTCGGCAAGCTCAAAAACATCGGCTGTTTGGTTTAATACTTGAAAACTTTCTATAAGCGTTACAAAGTTTTTTAGCTTATTTTTTGTTCCAGAATTAACATTAACATTCGTTTTGTCAATGTTTTTCATTACCTCAAATATAGTACGGTTATAACCATTTGCCGATACGATAAGCTTATCTACTGTAGTTTGACCAATAGCTCGAGGCGGAAAGTTTATAATTCTTTTTAATGCTTCTTCGTCGGCAGGGTTAATAATAAGTCTTAAATATGCAAGTACATCTTTTATTTCCTTACGTTGATAAAATGACGTGCCGCCATATATCCTGTAAGGTATATCGCGTTTTCTTAAGGCATCTTCTATAGATCTAGACTGAGCATTTGTTCTGTAAAGAATTGCAAAGTCGCTGTTATGAAGTTGATTATTCATCTTTTCTTCAAAAATGGTACTTGCTACATAGCGTCCCTCATCACCATCGGTTAAGGAACGGTGTACTTTTATTTTTTGCCCCTCATCGTTAGCCGTCCAAACAACTTTATCCAATTTGGTTTGATTTTTATCTATTATAGAGTTGGCGGCATTTACAATATTTTTGGTAGATCTATAGTTTTGTTCTAATCTAAATACATTAACACCGTCGTAATCTTTCTGGAAATTTAAAATATTATTTATGTTGGCACCACGAAAGGCGTAAATACTTTGTGCATCGTCTCCTACTACACATATATTTTGAAACTTATCGGACAACGCCCTTACTATTAAATATTGAGAATGGTTGGTATCTTGATACTCGTCTACCAATATATAACGAAACCTATTTTGATATTTCATTAAAACCTCTGGATAACGCGTAAGTAACTCATTGGTTTTAAGTAACAAATCATCAAAATCCATCGCTCCCGCTTTAAAACAACGATCTACATAGGCTTGATATATTTCTCCCATTCTTGGGCGTCTAGCCATAGCATCGGCTTCCTTTAATTCTGGGTTTTGGTTATAAGCACGTACCGTAATTAAACTGTTTTTATAAGACGATATACGTCCTAAAACTTGCTTATATTTATAGATGTCTTTATCTAGTTTTAACTCTTTTATTATAGACGCTATTAAGCGACCAGAATCTTGAGAATCGTAAATTGTAAAATTACTTGGATACCCCAATTTATCGGCTTCAATACGTAATATTTTTGCAAAAACAGAGTGAAACGTACCCATCCATAAATTTTTAGCTTCGCTAGCACCTACAATAGTAGAGATACGTTCTTTCATTTCTTTTGCGGCCTTATTAGTAAAGGTTAGCGACAAAATATTAAACGGATCTATACCCTTATGCATAAGGTATGCTATACGGTAGGTTAACACACGTGTTTTACCAGATCCTGCTCCTGCAATAATAATCATAGGTCCATCTATTTGTATAGTAGGCTCTAGTTGTGCTTCGTTTAATTGACTTAAATATTTTTCCAAATCTAATCGTAATTTTATGACGTGAAATTAACCATTATCTAGCTTTTCTCTAAGCGCATTTATTAATAATTATAAACAATATATTGGCGTGATAAAACGCTAAGAATTTTCATATGTGTTTTTTTAAATAAACTATAGTTTTTTCGCTAATATTCTATAATCAAAATACGATATGCTTATTGTTTTGAAATTTATGTAAAGAAATTTCTAACAATTAAAAATATTTACATATTTTAACGCTCATTTTTAATTTATTTAGATGGATACTTTTATAAATATATTTACAAGCATCACTTGGTGGATGTGGGTATTAATTGCTTTAGCTATTGTTGCTATTAAAGATGTGTTTTTTAATAAAAAGCACACTATAAATCATAACTTTCCTATTGTAGGACATTTTAGGTATTTATTAGAAAGTGTAGGCCCCGAAATGCGACAATATTTCGTGGCTAATAATAGAGAAGAATTGCCTTTTAATCGTATAGAGCGTGGCTGGATTTATGCATCTGCAAAAAAAGAAAATAATTACGAAGGTTTTGGTACTGATAGAAATATATACGAACACCAACATGTTTTTATAAACAATGCCATGATGCCTTATAAAGTTAAAGAAAATCATCCTAATGTGGCAGACCCTTGTTTTTTGCCATGTGCTAAAGTCATGGGTGCGTATAACAAACGTAAAAAGCCTTACCGTCCAGCATCTGTTATAAATGTATCGGCGATGAGTTATGGTTCTTTGTCTGCTCAAGCAATACAATCTTTAAATGAGGGGGTAAAAATAGCAGGAGCTTATCATAATACCGGCGAAGGAGGCTTATCGCCTTACCATAGCAATGGTGGCGACGTGGTATTTCATTTTGGAACAGGCTATTTTGGTGTTCGCGATAAAGATGGCGGTTTTTCTATGGAAAAAATGGTTAAACTAGTACAAGACAATCCTTTTATTAGAGCTATAGAAGTTAAACTATCGCAAGGTGCCAAACCAGGTAAAGGTGGTGTATTACCAGGGGCTAAAATAACTCCAGAAATTGCGAAGGTACGTGGTGTAGAAATTGGTAAAGATGTTTTATCGCCTCCTAACCATAAAGCTTTTTCTAATGTCCCAGAAATGATGGATTTTATTGAAGCCATTGCTAATGCTACTGGTTTACCTGTTGGAATAAAAGCAGCCATTGGTAAATTAGACCAATGGGAAGAACTTGCAGATATTATGCTTAAAACAGGTAAAGGCCCCGATTTTATTAGCGTAGATGGTGGCGAAGGTGGTACTGGTGCTGCACCACCTAGTTTTGCAGATCATGTGTCGTTACCTTGGTCTTATGGATTTAGCGATTTATACAAATTGTTTCAAAGCAAAGGACTTAGCGAGCGTATTGTATTTGTTGGTAGTGGTAAATTAGGTTTTCCTGCAAAAGCAGCAATGGCATTTGCTATGGGTGTCGATTGTATAAATGTAGCTCGAGAGGCTATGATGAGTATTGGTTGTATACAGGCCCAAGTATGCCATACAAACAAATGTCCTGCTGGTATCGCTACCCAAAATAAATGGCTTGCTAATGGTATAGACCCTACTTTAAAATCGGTAAGATTGGCACAATATTTTAAAACGTTTAGAAAGGAATTTATAGAAATTACACATGCTGCCGGATACGAACATCCATGTCAATTAAAAATGACAGATATAAAAATAAATGCTGAAGGGCATAATTTATCTACGGCTTTACAAAATGCATATAATTACGAAAAAACGGTAGTTCCTTTTAACGGGATAGAAACTTTAAAAAACTGTAAGCACATAGGAAATACGAACAACAAATAAATATTTACATTTTAAAACGTACTTTAACTCATAACTTATCCGTTGTAAATAGGTTACGTTAATACAAATAATACAGATATGGATACTGGTAAAATTATAGATTTACTTTCATCAATAGCACCGGCGTTAATTACAGGAGCTGTTGCATATTACTTTTTTAAAGAGCATACAAAAAATGAAGATGGACGCAGACGCTTTTTACTAAACAAAGACCTGCAAACAGAGGCTTTGCCTGCTCGTTTTCAGGCTTACGAACGCATGACCTTGTTTTTAGAACGTATTTCGCCGTCAAAATTACTAGTTAGAATAAATCCAATTTCTACTAATAAAGACGATTACGAATCTTTAGTTATACAAAGTATAGAACAGGAGTTCGAACACAATTTGTCGCAACAAATTTATGTAAGCGATAAGTGCTGGAGTATAATATCTACAGCAAAGAATGCAACCATACAATTAATTAGAAAAGCTAATTTATCTGATAAAATTGATAACGCCGACAAACTTAGAGAAGTTATTTTAACCGAAATGATGGACCGTAGAGCACCTAGCGACACTGCGTTATCTTTTATAAAAAGTGAAATTGCAGAAATTTGGAATTAATCGTCAATTCTTAACTCGTTAGAATCTGCTTCTTTAAATTTTGTTTTAGCAGATTCAAACCCCTGCTCCCACCAAGAAAGCATAAGTTTTTTATTAAAAATAAGTGAGTTTTCGGTAAGTTTTGAAGGTGTATAATAAAGATTTAATTTTACATCTTTATGTATAGCAGCGAGCTTACCTATAGATATATTACTACGCTCTATTTGGTCTAGTAAGTGGCCAAATAAATTAATCATTAAAGAAAACGGATTTTTACCAAGTACTTTATTGTACTCCATATTTTCAGACTCTAAAATAACAGCATCAATTTCTGTAGCACCCCTACGTATAGCCTCTCTTATAGGTACTACACAGCCAAAAGCACCATCGGCATACTCGAAACCATCAACTGTAGCTAAAGACATAAAAGGAATGTAGTTACAGGATATCCAAATCCAATTACAAAATTCATCATAAGAAAAATCTTTTATAGACTTGTATTCTATTCTATTTTTAGACAAGTTAGCTACCGTTACAATAACATCCTCCTTTACCGCTCTAATGGTATTAAATTCGTCCTGCGTAAAATGCTTTTTTATGTAACGCTTTAAAGCCTTACTTTCTCCAAAGGTGCGTTTACTTTTAACAAATTGAATTAAAGTATTCACATAATTTATAGCTACATATTCTCTATTATCTTTCTTTTTTTGCACAAAAGGATTAATACTAAATATGTTGCTTTGTTTTACATTAGTAAACACACTATGCAATTTATCTAACTTACCAAGTGCAAGGTGTGGCACTAATAAACTTCCTGTAGAGGTGCCTAAGTACATATCGTAATCGCGTTTTTTTTCTTGAATTAAATATTGAGCTACACCACCTGCAAATGCACCTTTACTACCGCCTCCAGAAATTACTAATGCTTTCATTTATTTATATACTTATTACTGTAAATATACTAAGATGCATAATAAATACACCTGTAATAACTTTAATTTTTCTGTTACTATACGAACATAAAAACATTATTCATGCTAGATAACACCTGTTTAGTCGGTATTAAATTTGCTTAGTTACAACTAAGCTATTTGTACAATTTAAGCATTTGTTTTGCAAATTTAGAAAATTGCCAATGATGATGCTTTGTGGCTTCATTTAAATTTTCTTTACAAGTTGTTAGACAGGCCTTAATTTGATGCAAGTATTGAAAAGCATTCTGCTGTACATCGAAACCATATATTTTATTCGTATAACCTGTTAATTCGTTTAAATAACGTGGCTTATTTACATCTTCATAACCATCGGTTATCAAAGCTAAAGCGAGCCATAAAATGCGTATATTTTTATTATTAAAGCCCACGACGTGTTTTGTTTTATTTAAAAAACGAGAACGATTATTTGGAAAATTTTTCCAAAGGGCAAATAAACTCACCTCTATCGTTTTATAGCTTTTATCTTCTAGCAAATCTTCTAGAACAGTTTCAAAATTTAATGGGTTTTCGCTAACTTTTAATGCTGTAGCTTGTCTTATTTTAAGGTTTTCATTTTTTAAAAGCGACTTATAATCTTGTGTTGTTAAAAAAGAAGTAGAAGTGTTTAAAAGAAGTTCTTCTTTTATTTTATTACTTTTTAATTGATGAAAAATTTTATTTAAACGTTTATTAGACAACTGCTTTGTTTGATCTATAAATTTTAAAAACGATTTTATTTCCACTTCGTTCTTGGTTAAATTTTGCAAACAACGCGTGTATAAAAAAGTTTTATTTTTTAACCAATCTTCTACAAATTCATTTAAATTCAAACCACTAGACTGCTCTGCTTCTTTTATAAAATGATGAGTTTCTACATTTTTATATTTATTATTAACTAAATAATTTTTTACCGCTTTTTTAAAGGCTTGGTTTCCAATTTTCTCTCTTAACATATGCAAAACCCAAGCGCCTTTTTTATAAAATGTAGTACTACTTGATTTAGGATTTAATAAAGACGTGCTCCCCCCTGCTCTATCTTGCTCTAATAATTCTTGTGCGTACTGGTATAATTGCCAATAATAATGCGTGTCGCCATAAATATTTCGTTCTGCTAAAAGCGCATAATAAGTTGCAAATCCTTCTTGTAGCCAATGGTGCGTACCAGAGGTCTCCGTTACTAAATCACCAAACCATTGATGTGCAAGTTCGTGCGCATTAACATTAATATAGTTTCTATCTTCAAAAGCATTTTCATTAACCATATATGCATCCGAAAAAATGGTCAAGCTCGTGTTTTCCATACCTGCATATAAAAAATCTTTAACAGGTACTTGTTTATAATTTTGCCAAGGGTAATTAAATCCTATTTCTGTTTCAAAAAAATCAAAAATCTGCTTACTATAACGGTAAGTAGCATTTGTTTTTAAACTATCTTTTGGATAGTAATAAAACTCTAGCGGCACACCACTTTTAGACTGTTTTGTTTGTTTATTGTACGTACCAATAACAAAAGCGACCAAATAGCTAGACATGGGTTTTTGCATTTGGTATTGCCAATGGTTAAGTAATGCATGGGTTTCTGTTTTTTTAATTAACTTACCATTTGCAATGGCTCGATACCCTTTGGGGCAGCTTATACTCATGTTAAATAGTACCTTTTCGTTCATATCATCAAAACCAGGTAACCAATGGCTGGTATATTTACCTTGACCTTGCGTCCAAACTTGTTTATTTAATAAGTCTTTATGTGTTTTATCATCTAAATAATCGATATCGGTATCTATAAAATAGAGTGCTTTTTGGGGCTTAACCTCCCAATTTATAACTAAATCATTTTTTGTTCCCTTTTTAAATTTTTCTTTTATGATAATATGATTTTGTGTGGTTACACTTTTACATATTTTTCCGTTAAGAAAACAGGTTACATTTTTATTTTTTTTAGCATCTAAGTAAATAGAGTCTGTATTTTTTAAAACATTAAAATGATAATTAACAGAACCCTTTATAGTTTTACTTTTTAAACTAGAAATGGTAATATTTACATTAGCTGTTTTAAAATCGACTATTTGTGTTTGTTGCCCGTAAACAAAAGAACACAAAAACATGAGGCTCAAAAAAAATATAATTTTACTCAAAATATCTACACGTATTTAATAAGAGTCTTAAATATAAACTATTATACTACAAAACAAACCTAAAAGTTATGAAGCTCATGAAACTTGTTCACGTTTTTCTAAATTAACGCAAAAAAAACATTAGTAGTTTTACGATTTTTTTTAGTTTAGTTATGTGAAAGCTAATTACCTCCAAACCCCCATAGATTATTTAAAAGGCGTAGGCTCTAGTCGGGCCGATTTACTGCGCAAGGAGCTTGGTATTCACACCTATCAAGACCTTATCAATTTATTTCCAAATAGGTATATAGACAAAACCCAATATTATAAAATAAGCCAACTACAAAGGCAAAGTGCCGAAATACAAATTATAGGTAAAATAACAGGTTTTAAAGAGGTGGCACAAAAACGTGGCAAACGTTTAATTGCAACATTTAAAGACGAAACAGGCACTATGGAATTGGTTTGGTTTCGAGGACAAAAATGGATAAAAGATAGCCTAAAAACGAACAAAACCTATGTTGTTTTTGGTAAAACCAACTGGTTTGCTGGTAAATTTAGTTTGCCCCATCCAGAAATAGAAACTCTAGAAGCTCATGAATCTAGCTTAAGCTCGGCTATGCAGCCCATTTATCCTTCAACAGAAAAGCTATCTAGTAGAGGGATAACAAACCGTGTTTTAATAAAAATAATACAACAACTTTTTATTGATACTGGCGGACGCTTTACAGAGACCTTGTCTAACGCATTATTATCAGAATTAAAATTAATAAACAAAAGTGCAGCGTTACTAAATATTCATTTTCCTAAAAACCAAGAATTATTAGCAAGTGCGCAATTTAGATTGAAGTTTGAAGAGTTATTCTATATTCAGTTACAACTAATTCTTAAAAATTTAATTCATAAATCTAAAATTAAAGGATTTCCTTTTAACCAGGTTGGACATTACTTTAACACGTTTTTTAAATCGCATTTACCATTCGAGCTTACAGGGGCACAAAAACGTGTTTTAAAAGAAATTAGAGCCGATATGGGTAGCAATGCCCAAATGAACAGGCTTTTACAAGGCGATGTAGGCTCTGGTAAAACCATAGTAGCACTCATGTCTATGCTTATGGCCCTAGACAATGGTTTTCAAGCTTGCCTAATGGCGCCTACAGAAATTCTATCTATACAACATTACCAAGGTTTAACAGAACTATGCGAACCACTTAATATTAAAATAGAATTGCTTACTGGCTCTACAAAAACAGCTAAAAGGAAACAAATTCATGAAGCTCTAGAAAGCGGAGAGTTACATATTTTAATAGGCACACATGCGCTGTTAGAAGATAAAGTTAAATTTAAAAACTTAGGCCTAGCAATTATAGACGAACAGCACCGTTTTGGGGTAGCACAACGTAGTAAATTATGGCGAAAAAACACATCGCCACCACATGTATTGGTCATGACGGCAACCCCCATACCACGTACATTGGCCATGTCTGTTTATGGCGATTTAGACATATCGATTATAGACGAATTACCACCAGGGAGAAAAGCTATAAAAACAGTACACCGCTACGATAACAACAGACTTAAAGTTTTTAAATTTATTAGAGATGAAATAAAACTTGGCCGGCAAGTATATGTGGTATATCCTTTAATAAAAGAAAATGCCACCATGGATTATAAAGATTTAATGGATGGCTACGAAAGTCTTTCCAGAGATTTCCCAATGCCAGAATATCAAATATCCATTGTACACGGTAAAATGAAACCAGCCGATAAAGACTACGAAATGCAGCGCTTTATAAAAGGGGAAACACAAATTATGGTGGCAACAACAGTAATAGAGGTTGGCGTAAATGTGCCTAATGCCTCTGTTATGATTATAGAAAGTGCAGAGCGTTTTGGCTTATCGCAATTACACCAATTAAGAGGTCGTGTAGGGCGTGGTGCAGAACAAAGTTATTGTATTTTAATGACTGGTCATAAACTAAGTAACGATGG
The DNA here is from genome assembly GCA_937936645.1 of uncultured Algibacter sp. Lineage (GTDB taxonomy): Bacteria > Bacteroidota > Bacteroidia > Flavobacteriales > Flavobacteriaceae > Postechiella. Next base: position 4,545 of record CALHCQ010000041.1, on the reverse strand, counting down.
TAAAACCCGTTTACAAACGATGGTAAGAACAAGCGACGGTTTCGAAATTGCCGAAGTAGATTTGCGCTTAAGAGGTCCTGGCGATATTATGGGTACACAACAAAGCGGTATATTAAACCTAAAAATAGCCGATATTATAAAGGATAACGATATTTTACAACACGCAAGGTTTCATGCAAAAAAAATACTTAAAGAAGACCGCACCCTAGCCAACCCCGATCATGCTGTTATACTAAACACCTACAGAGCTTTGGCGAAATACAAGAATATCTGGAATTATATTAGTTAGTTTTTTTACCCGAGCCGTAATAACTATTTTTGCTAAAAAATAAAAACATGCTTGGTTTAAAATTAGCAACAGACCCGCGATGGGTAAATATTGTAGAGTCTAACATAGAAGAAATTTTAACAGACCACGCTTGGTGCGAACAAAAAGCAGCCACCAACGCCATTACTATAATTACCCACAACTCCGAACACGAAGACCTTGTTACCGATTTACTTATTTTAGCCAAAGAAGAGCTAGAACATTTCCAAATGGTGCACGACATTATAAAAAAGCGCGGTTTTAAATTAGGTAGAGAGCGTAAAGATAGTTACGTAAACGAGCTTTATAAATTTATGAATAAAGGTGGTAGTAGGTTACAAAGTATGGTAGACCGTCTCTTATTTTCTGCCATGATAGAAGCTAGAAGTTGCGAACGTTTTAAACTATTATCTACAAAAATAAAAGATCCAGAATTGGCAAAGTTTTATCATGATTTAATGATTAGCGAAGCGGGACATTACACGACATTTATAGGATTTGCTAGAAAATACGGAAAAGATATAGACGTAGACAAGCGCTGGCAAGAACTTATAGATTTCGAGGCACAGGTTATTCAAAACTATGGCAAATCGGAAACCATACACGGTTAACAGTTAACCTTTTTGTTTTTATAAATTTTATTAAAAATAATAAAAAGCATTTTAGTTAGATATTAATAAAATTAAGCTAAAAAAAACATCTTTATAGCTCACAATTATCTTGCTTTGTTTGAATGCTGAATACATTATTTTTATATTTGCCGCTTTAAAAGCGCAAATAATTTATGAAGATTTCATACAATTGGATCAAACAATTTATTAAAACAGATTGGTCTCCAGAACAAACAAGTGAATTACTTACCGATTTAGGATTAGAGGTTGAAGGTTTAGAAACCTACCAATCTGTAAAAGGAGGCTTAGAAGGTGTCGTTGTAGGCGAAGTTTTAACTTGCATAAAACACCCCAATGCCGATAAATTAAAAGTAACTACAGTTAACACTGGAGCCGAAAACCCGATACAAATTGTTTGTGGCGCACCCAATGTCGCAGCAGGCCAAAAGGTACCTGTAGCTACAGTAGGCACCACACTTTACACTAACGAAGGGGAAGCGTGGACTATAAAAAAAGGTAAAATTAGAAGCGAAGAAAGCCACGGCATGATATGCGCACAAGACGAGTTAGGCTTGGGTAACGATCATGACGGTATCATGGTTTTAAATGATGATTTAACTCCTGGAACAGCAGTTTCTAGTATTTTTGAAATAGAAAACGATCGTGTTTTCGAAATTGGCTTAACACCAAACAGAGCCGATGCCATGAGCCACTACGGTACGGCTCGCGATTTAAAAGCTGGACTTATACAAAAAGACATAAAACTAGAACTTATCACCCCATCTGTTAGTGCTTTTCATGTAGATAACAGAACGCACAAAATTGATATTGATGTTCAAAATAAAGACCTGGCACCGCGCTATTGCGGACTAACAATTACAGGTATAAAAGTAACAGAATCTCCATCTTGGATACAACACCGCCTAAAAGCTATTGGCTTAAACCCGGTAAATAACATTGTTGATGCTACAAATTATGTTTTACATGAATTAGGGCAACCACTACATGCCTTTGATGCGTCAAAAATAGCGAACAATAAAATTGAAGTAAAAACAGTAAGTGCAGGTACAAAATTTACAACACTAGACGGTGTAGAACGTGAATTACATGCCGACGATTTAATGATTTGCGATAACGAGAAACCACTTTGCATGGCTGGTGTATTTGGCGGTCTAGACTCTGGTGTTACAGAAGAAACAACCACTATTTTTCTAGAAAGTGCTTATTTTAACCCTGTAAGCATAAGAAAAACTGCAAAGCGACATGCATTAAACACCGATGCCTCTTTTAGATTTGAACGTGGTATAGATCCAAATATTACAGAGTACGCCTTAAAACGTGCAGCATTATTAATACAAGAAATTGCAGGCGGAGAAATTACAAGCGATATTACCGACATATATCCAAAAAAAATAAAAGATTTTGAGGTTCGATTAAGTTTTGAAAATGCAAAAAAATTAATTGGAGAAGAAATTCCTAAAGAAACCATAAAACGCATACTTACATCCTTAGACATTAAGGTAAATAACGTTACAGAAACAGGCTTAGGTCTTACTGTGCCTGCTTACAGAAACGATGTGCAACGCGAAGCCGATATTATAGAAGAAATATTACGTGTTTACGGCTACAATAATGTAAAAACGACAACAAAGCTTAATGCATCTATTTCTAGAACATCTCGTTTTGAAGATTACAAAATTCAAAACATTACAGGTAATCAATTAGCTGCACAAGGATTTTACGAAATTTTAGCTAATTCGCTTACAACACCAAATTACATTAAACTAAGTGAGCAATTACAGGAAGCGCATAACATAACCATGCTAAACCCACTTAGTAACGATTTATCTGTATTAAGGCAATCGTTATTGTTTTCTGGTTTAGAAGCCATATCTTATAACATAAATAGAAGACGCTCTAACTTAAAGTTTTTTGAATTTGGAAAAACATACCATAATTACAACGATAAACGCGAAGAGTTAAAGCATGCAACCTTATTTGTTACAGGTAACAAAATTGAAGAAAATTGGACTGCAACAAACGAAAAAAGTAATTTCTTTTTTATAAAAGGTACCGTTATAGCTTTGCTAGATCGTATCGGTATTTCTAGATATAATGAAGACGCCACTAAAAGTGATTTATTTAGCGAAGGACTGTCTTTTAGCTTAGGTAAAACTAAAATCGTTGATTTTGGATTAGTAAAAAAATCAGTTTTAAAACATTTTGATATTAATCAAGAAGTTCTTTTTGCCGATTTTAATTGGGATAATATTCTAGAAATAGTTAAACGTAATAAAATAACATTCAAACCTATTTCTAAATACCCAGGAGTACGTCGAGATTTCGCATTGCTTTTAAATGAAGATGTTAATTTTGATGCTATTAAAAAAATAGCAAAGCAAACAGAAAAGAAACTTTTAAAAAACGTAAGTCTTTTTGATGTGTACCAAGGTAAAAATTTACCTAAGGGTAAAAAAAGCTACGCGGTAAGTTTTACACTTCAAGACGAAAATAAAACCTTAAATGACAAACAGATAGACAAAATAATGTCTAAATTACAACAGAGTTTCGAAAAACAATTAGGTGCAGAATTAAGATAGACATATGCAAAAAAAAATAGGTATTACTCTAATTATGTTTTTAATTGTAGCCAAAATAAATGGCCAACAAAATAAAAACACAACACGCGATACAACCCGTATAAGTCAATTGGCTTTATACGATTTAAAACAGGTTGTCAAAGGAGTAGGCCATGCATTTACAAGACCTCTATCTTGGAAAAAGAAAGACTACACCAAACTAGGCGCTTTTGTTGTAGGTAGCTTAGCTTTGTCTACCATAGACGACGAGGCTAACAACCTATTTAGTAGAAACGAGCGCCACGTACCTAATCTATTTATAGAGGCGGGTACGCGCTTTGGTAAACCGCAGTTCTATTTTATTACAAATGCCGCACTATACGGGACCGGTTTGTTTACACGAAATGAAAAATTACGAAAAACAAGTGTATTAATTATAGCATCATCGGTAACAACAGGAGTCATACAAAGTTTTGCAAAAACAGCTATAGGTAGAGCCAGACCAACAAACACGGTTAACGGACTAGACAGTAAAGATTTTAAATTTTGGTCTCATGAGGCTGGTTTTCACTCTTTTCCTTCTGGGCATACCGTTTTATCTGTTACCATGGCTCACGCCGTTGCAAAACAATTTAAAAATCCGTGGTCTAAAGCTGGTGTTTACAGTTTAGGAGCTATAGCTCCAATATCTAGATTATTTGTTGGCGCGCATTGGCTAACCGATGTTACTGCCGGTGCATTTTTAAGCATTGTAGTTGTAGATGCTGTAGATAATTTTCTATTTAAAACCAAAGCATACAACTACCCTACAAGAGAGAAAAAAATATCATGGAATTTTAGATTTACGGGAAATCAAATTGGAGTTGTTGGCCATTTTTAATGGTAACAAAATAATTATCCCATACTTTATTTTAACAAAACTTATACATATTACAAATTCTATTTTTATATATTTAGAGTAAACCCCTAAAATATAAAACATGACAGATTCTAAATACACAAAAGTTTACACAGGTAATTTTATTATGGTACAACGTCTTGTTATAGA
>CALHCQ010000040.1 GCA_937936645.1 uncultured Algibacter sp. | reverse complement strand
ATGCTTAAGTCTTACAGCAATACAACTCATGATGTAATTAGCTCGGTTTGTTTTACAACAGCAAGCCATACAAAAACCTTATATAATGTTACTAAAGTTACTTTTAAAGCTTTAACAGACGCCGAAATTAATTATTATATAGATACGTATAAACCATATGATAAAGCAGGTGCTTATGGCATACAAGAATGGATTGGGCAAATAGCTGTAACACAAATAGAGGGGTCTTATTTTAATGTTATGGGATTGCCTACGCACCTTATATATAGTACTTTAAATGATTTAATTTAATGCTAATTAATAGTGTTTTAAAATTATAATTTTATGTTTAGTAATAATTACGCAAAAGAGTTTATTTATACGTCTATAGTACTTGTAATTTTACTATTTATAAGGTTTACATTAAATCTAGCAATACGGAAAATTGGAAGGAATCGTGGTTTAAACGAAGTACGTATTAAGCTAATATGCAGGTATGTAACGGTAACGCTTGTTATTATTGCTTTACTTATAGAAGCTTTTATTTTTGGAGCAGAATTTAGAGAATTAGCCGTTGTGTTTTCGTCTGTGTTTGCGGTACTTGGTATTGCCTTATTTGCCATTTGGTCTATTTTAAGTAATGTAACCTCTGGTATTATTTTGTTTTTCTCTTTTCCTTATAAAGCAGGCGATAAAATTTTAATTCATGATAAAGATTTCCCTTTGGAGGGCGTTATAGAGGATATTAGAGCTTTTCAATTACATTTGCGTTTAGATAATGGCGATTTAGTCACCTACCCTAATAATTTAATGCTTCAAAAAGCGGTAACCTTAGTGCAAAAAGATGCTTTTAACGAGCAGTAATATGTTGCTTGTTTAACATGCTATTTTAACTGTAAATTATCCCTTTTTTTTAGTAAGTTAGTTGCCTTACTACCGACGAATATTTACAACACAAAATACCATGCAAAAACAATTTTTACTTTGTGCTATTCTTATTTCTAGTTTCTTAAACGCACAAACCCCTACGCCCCCTGCTGCATCACACATTTACGAGTCTATACAGAAATTAAATTTTTTAGGTTCTGTACTTTATATAGCAGCACACCCCGATGACGAGAATACGCGTTTAATAGCGTACATGTCTAATAAAATAAAGGCAAGAACAGCTTATCTATCTTTAACACGAGGCGATGGAGGGCAAAACTTAATAGGCTCAGAATTAAGAGAGCTTTTAGGGGTTATTAGAACCCAAGAATTACTTGCTGCTAGACGTGTAGATGGTGGCGAGCAATTTTTTACGCGTGCCAACGATTTTGGATATTCTAAACACCCCGACGAGACTTTAGAGATTTGGGATAAAGATCTTGTTTTAAGCGACGTCGTACTGGCTATTAGAAAATTTAAACCTGATGTTATTATTAATAGATTTGACCATAGAACTCCGGGTACAACCCACGGCCATCACACAAGTTCTGCGTTATTAAGCTTAAAAGCTTTCGATTTAGCTCATAATAAATCGGCGTATCCAAACCAATTAAATAATAGTGAGTTATGGCAACCAAAACGTGTTTTTTTTAATACAAATTGGTGGTTTTATGGTACTAAAGAAAAATTTGATGCTGTAGATAAAAGTAATTTTGTAAATTTTGATATTGGCGTATATTATCCTTTAAAGGGATTGTCTAATAACGAAATCGCTGCGCAGGCAAGTAGCAAGCATCTATGCCAAGGCTTTGGGCGTTTGTCTCAACGCGGTACCCAAAAAGAATATTTAGAACTATTAAAAGGCGAAGCACTTACTAATAAACACGATATTTTTGATGGTATAAATACAACGTGGAGCCGTATAAAAGGTGGTAAAGCTATAGGCGATATTTTATATCATGTAGAGCAAAATTTTAATTTTAAAAACCCTTCGGTACATTTAAACGATTTGATGAAAGCATATGCATTGCTACAGCATATTGAAGATAACCACTGGAGGAAACAAAAAACAAAAGCCATAAAATCTATTATAGAAATGTGTGCTGGTCTTTATTTAGAAGCTTCGGCAACAACACATTGGGCAACACAAAAGGAACATGTTAATGTAAATATAGAAGCCATAAATAGAAGCGAAACTCCTGTACAATTACAAAGTATAAAAACAACGGGAGGTGATAACATTAGTAAATCAATAGCATTAACAACAAATACAAAGTTTGTTTTTAAAGAATCTATAACAATTAAAAAGGGTACCGCCCCTACCACCCCATATTGGTTAAATGAAGCCAGCACTTTGGGTATGTATAAGGCAAAGCCTCAATTTATTGGTTTACCAGAAACCCCTAGAGTTTTTTATGTAGATTTTAATTTGTTAATTAACAAAATGCCTATTACCATTACTAAACCAATTTTACAACGTTATGCGAAACCAGACAAGGGAGAGCTTTTTCGTCCTTTTGAAATTATACCAGAAGTATCTGTAAGTATAGCAGAAAAGGTTATTATTTTAAACGAAAGTAAACCTAGAGATATAAAAGTAAACGTAAAAGCATTACGTGATAATTTAACAGGTTATGTAGAAATAGCATCTTCTAAAAATTGGCAAGTATATCCTGTAAAGCAAAAAATATCAATACATAAAAAAGGTGAAATACAAACGCTTGTATTTAGCGTCATACCTCCTAAACAGCAAGACGAGGGTACTATTAGTCCCATAGTTACAGTAAATAATAAAACCTACTCTAAATCGCTTATTAAAATTGAATACGACCATATACCCACACAAACCGTACTATTACCAAGTACCTCTAAAGTTGTTTTGTTAGATATTAAAAAGTGCGGTAATAATATTACTTACATTAAAGGTGCAGGCGATGTTGTGCCAGAAAGTTTAGAACAAATAGGTTATCGAGTTACAACGCTACCTTTAGAGCAAATAGACGCAAACAGATTAAGTAAATTTGATGCTGTAGTTGTGGGTATAAGAGCTTATAATACGGTTGAAGATTTAAAATTTAAGCAACAAGACTTATTTAATTTTGTTGCTAACGGTGGTAACATGATTGTGCAGTACAATACCAATCACCGATTAAAAGTTAAAGACATTGCACCTTATAAGCTAACACTTTCTAGAGATCGTGTAACTAATGAAAACGCTAAAGTTACTTTTTTAACGCCCAACCATGAGGTCTTAAATACACCTAATAAAATAACACAAGCAGACTTTGATGGTTGGACACAAGAGCGTGGTTTGTATTTTCCGAATGCTTGGGATAAAGCATTTATACCAATTTTATCTATGCATGATAAAGGTGAGACAGCTAAACATGGCAGTCTTTTAATTGCTAAACATGGTAAAGGGTATTTTATATACACCGGACTTAGTTTTTTTAGAGAATTTCCCGCTGGTGTACCTGGCGCTTATAGGTTATTTGCTAATTTGCTTTCTATAGGTAAACAAGAATAATGTAAGGGTTAAAATATATTTATGAAGACATCGAAACCAAATCAACCTAAAAAGAAATACCAATGGAACGGCATGTATACTTTGGTTATTTTAGTTAATCTTATATATATAATTACATTTTACATGATTTCGAATTACTATAATAATTTATGAAAAATTTAGAATGGATTGATTGGCTTGTACTTATTTTAACACTTATTATAATTATTGGCTATGGTACCTGGAAAACTAGAAGCAACACAAATGTTACCGATTATTTAAAAGGTGGTAACACGACTAAATGGTGGACTATTGGCTTATCGGTTATGGCCACACAAGCCAGCGCAATTACTTTTTTATCTACACCTGGTCAAGCTTTTAACGACGGTATGGGGTTTATTCAGTTTTATTTTGGACTTCCTGTTGCCATGATTATTATTTGCTTGGTTTTTATACCACTATATCACCGTTTAAAAGTGTATACGGCTTACGAATTTTTAGAAGAACGTTTTGATTTAAAAACAAGAACGCTTACCGCTATACTCTTTTTAATTCAGCGCGGTCTATCGGCTGGAATTACCATATTTGCCCCTGCCATAATTTTATCGGTTGTATTAGGTTGGAATTTAACACTTTTAAATATTTTTATTGGTGTTATGGTTATTTTTTACACTGTATCTGGAGGTACTAAAGCTGTAAATGTGACCCAAAAACATCAAATGATTATTATTTTTGTAGGCTTACTTATTGCCTTTTTCATTATTGTATCAAAATTACCTCAAGATCTTACATTTTTACAGGCTATAGATATCGCAGGAGCTAGTGGTAAAATGGATATATTAGATTTTTCGTTCGATTTAAATAATCGTTACACGGTATGGAGCGGACTTATTGGAGGTACTTTTTTAATGCTTTCTTATTTTGGTACAGACCAAAGCCAAGTGCAACGTTATTTATCTGGAAAATCGTTAAAAGAAATGCAGTTGGGTTTAATATTTAATGGAATTTTAAAAATACCAATGCAATTCTTTATTTTACTTATTGGGGTTATGGTTTTTGTGTTTTATCAATTTAATCAATCGCCTGTAAATTTTAACCCTAATGCTAATAATTTAGTTTTAAATTCTAATTATGCGCATGCCTATAAATCACTTCAAGCTAATAAAGACAAACTTTTTATAGAAAAACAAAGTGTTATAAATCTATACACAAAACAAAAGTCTTTAGGCGCTAAAGCGGATATAGCAAGTTTAAATAAGCAAGATTCCGAAATAAGAAATAAAGCCAAACAGCTTATAGATAAAGCGGCGTTAGATTATGATGTAAAAATAGAAAGTAACGATAAAGACTATGTGTTTATACACTTTATTTTAAATAATTTACCGCGAGGTATTATTGGTCTTCTATTGGCAGTAATACTTAGTGCTGCAATGTCTAGTACTGCAAGTGAATTAAACGCCTTAGGCGCTACAACAACTATAGATTTATATAAGCGATTTTCTAAAAACAAAACAGAATTACAATTGGTTAAAGCCTCGAAGTGGTTTACTTTATCTTGGGGTGTTATAGCAATAGCTGTAGCCTGTGTTGCTAATTTAGCCGAAAACTTAATACAGCTTGTAAACATTATAGGCTCTATATTTTATGGTAATGTATTGGGTATTTTTTTACTTGCTTTTTTTATAAAATCAATTCATGGGCATGCTGTTTTTATAGCAGCTATTTTAACTCAGATTATGGTAATATGCTTGTTTGTTTTAGATCAATATCAAATTATAAATCTCCCTTTTTTATGGTTAAATTTTGTAGGTTGCGTTATTGTAATTTTTAATGCCTACATAATTCAATTTATTTTTAATGATGATAAAAAAACAACCCACTAAAATAATACATTGGGGTATTATAGGTCTTGGTAGTATTGCAAACAAATTTGCTCAAGATTTACTTACTATTAAAGACGTCAAGCTACATGCAGTTGCATCTCGTACTCAAGAAAAAGCTAATGCTTTTGCTATAAAATATCAAGCAACTATAGCTTACAGTAGTTATGAGGCATTAGTAAAAGACCCGTTAATAGACGTTGTATACATTGCAACTCCGCATGCATTGCACATGAAAAATACGCTGTTATGCCTAGACCATAATATGGCGGTTTTATGCGAAAAACCATTTGCAATGAATAGCGACCAAGTGGCTGCCATGATTGCTAAAGCCAAAGCTAAAAACACACTGCTAATGGAGGCTTTATGGACTTATTTTTTGCCACAATATAAATATGTATTAGATGTTTTGGAAGCTAAAACGTATGGTAAACTTTTAAAAATAGAAGCCGATTTTGGTTTTTATCGTGAGTTTGATAATTCGGCTAGGTTATTTAATAAAGCATTAGGTGGCGGTAGCCTTCTAGATATTGGCATATACCCTATTTTTATTGCACTATCTACTTTAGGTATGCCCGATAATATTGAAGCTAAAGCAACAACATTTAAAAATGGTGTCGATGCATCTTGCGATGTGTTATTTAGTTATAATAACGGCGAAAAAGCCATTTTAAAAAGTACTTTAAAAGCAGATACTCCAACAGTGGCTATATTTCATTGTGAAACGGGTTGTATAAAAATTAACGAGAATTTTTACGCACCAACCACAGTAACGATTCATCATAATAATGAAGAGAAATTGATAGATTTTACCGAACAGACACATGGTTATAAACATGAAATCCTGCATATAAATAATCTATTAAGAAGTGATAAAACAGAAAGTCCGATAATGACTTTTAATTTTAGCACAAAATTAATAACACTTTTAGATAAAGTAAGAAGTATTATCAATTTAGAATATTAAAAATTTCGATATCTTAAAAAAGCATCGCTTATAAAAACTAAAGTATAATAAAACCATACAAAAAAGTATCTTCGCGCTCATGTGGATGTATTTAGGCCTTTTGGCAGCTTTATTTTTAGGATTACATAACTTGTGTAAAAAACATGCCGTACAGGGTAACGAAGTTTTTCCTGTATTATTAGGGACTGTTTCGGCAGGTTTTCTATGGATTTTTCCGTGTTACCTTGGGTCGCGTTTCTATCCTGAGTTTACAAAAGACTTAGGGTTGTTTATAGAAAATATACCGTGGTCTAAGCATGGGTTTATTGCTATAAAATCCATGATAATGGCATCTTCCTGGATTTTAGCCTACCAAGCTTTAAAACACTTACCAATTACCATAGTAACACCCATACGATCGGCAGGGCCATTCTTTACGTTTATTGGTGCTATTTTTATATATAATGAAAAGCCAACAACATGGCAATGGGTAGGGTTCTTTTGTATTATACTTTCGGTAATGTTATATTCTAAAATTGGTAAAAAAGAAGGTATTAATTTTAAAAGTAATAAATGGATTTTTGCCATTATTGGTGCTACATTTTTAGGCACATGTAGCGGGTTGTACGACAAGTTTTTAATTCAAAGTTTAGCTTTAAATCCGCAAACCTTATTATTTTGGTTTAGTACATATACTATACTTATTTTACTAATAATCTTATCGTTTACATGGTTTCCATATAAAGATAAACGTAACGCTTTTAAGTGGCGTTGGTCTATACCAGCAGTTGGGTTTTTATTACAAACAGCCGACTATTTTTATTTTAAAGCCTTACAAGATCCAGATGCATTAATTATGTTATTATCTGCTATTAAGCGTAGTCAAATTATAATAGCTGTTGTTGTGGGCGGACTTATCTTTAAAGAGAAAAATAAGCGAAAAAAATTAATTCCTCTAGCAGGTATTATTATTGGAGTTGCTTTAATTTTATATGCTTAAAATTTAATCAGGACTTTTAACTTTTATAGATCCTATAATTAAGAATAATAAAAAGGCTAATGTTATATAGCTTATATATTGGTACGAGCCTAAAATAGTGTAGCAATAACTAAATAAACTAGGCGCTATTGCACTTGCAATTACTAAAAAACTCATTACTTTACCTGTTATAGTCCCTAAGTATTTCCTGCCATAAAGTCTTGGCCATGTCACGGCATTTACTACAGCAAACATACCGCCAAATACACCCATACCAATAATTAATAAATAGATACCTATGGCACTCGATAAAAATAAAAGGCCTATAGATGCTAATACGCCACTACAAAGCATGAAGTATAAATAAATTTTATGTTTTACGTAATCGCTTAATATATTAAATAATGTAGATACAGAAATGGCTATAATAGAAATGGGTATAAAAATAGCAATAGCTTCTTTTTTGGTATAATCTTGATTTTTGAAAATAGACACAACATGAAATGTAAAACCTGTAGCAAAGAAGCTATTAAAGGCTAGTGCAAGTCCAAACATCCAGAACGCTCTAGTCTTTTTAGCCTCTGTTAATGTTAAGTTTTTTTCTGATTTTTTCTCCTTCTTTATTTCTGTTTCTTTTATGTAGCCATCGGGTACAAAATTAAAATCTTCGGGTTTATTACGGTAAAACTGTATAATACAAAAACTAAATATAAATAAACATAAAGCTAATAATTGCCAACTTGTTTCCCACCCATGGTCATTTATTATTTTATTAATAAAAACAGGCGAACTAGAAAATCCTAACGATACGGTTATACTACTAATAGAATTTATTTTACCTCTGTTTTTATCAAACCAAAGCATGATCATGTTTCTAGAAGCCATGGTTAACACACCTTGTCCGCAAAAACGTATAAAAAAGAATAATACAGCCATAAGGAAAAAAGGGACTAACCAGCTGTTTATATTTAAAACAGCTTTAATAAAGCTACTTATTTCTACACAAATAGAACATAATAATAAAGATACCCCTAATAAAAAAGCAGCAAAAAACGCAACATATCTGGCTCCGTATTTATCAAATAAGACACCAGCTTTTGCCACAAAAAAAGCACTTAATAATGTGCCAATCATGTAAGCATTACTAAATTGATTTCTAGTAAGTCCAAGCGCATCTTTAACGGGGTCTGTGTATACCGATACGCCAACGGTTTGGCCAGGAATACTTGCTAAAACCCCTATGCTACCAATAAATAAAACAATGTAGCCATAAAAAAAAGGAAATTTTTTAGGATTGATAAAAGCGTATTTATTGGGGTTATTCATAAGTGTAAATTTAGTTAGCAAAAATCTTATTTACTTTATTAAACAGCGTAAAAAGTGTTTTGAATTTTGTTTAAGTGTGCTTTAGATATCTAATTTTTAGAAGGTTTTTTATATAAGATGTTTAATACCAAACCTGTTATGATAAGTGCAATACCAAGAAGGCTCCAAAGCGTGTAGTTTTCAGAAAAAATAAAAACACCAAGAAGTAGTGTAAAGATCACCTCAATATACTTTATGGGAGCAATTATATTTGTGGCAGCCATTTGTAGTGCTTTAGTCATATAAACCGAGCCGTAGTAACCAAAAACCCCCAAGCTTAACAGTAGCAACCATTCTTTACCCACAGGAGTCGTCCAGTTATTTATAGACAATAAAGCGCCTATACTACCAGATATAACTAAAAAATAGTTAACAATAACCACAGGGTGGTCACCTTTACCTATTTTACTTATTATAATATAAACAACACCAATAAATACAGCAGATATGAGAACCAAAATTAAGCCAAACCAATTAACTTCGGTATCAAAACCTTTAAGTATTAAGACGCCAATAAAGGCCATAAAGAAAAAGAACCATTGTAAAGGTTTAATGCGTTCTTTTAGTAGAATTACAGCAAACAATGCGGCAAATATAGGTCCTAAATAACGTAACGATACAGCTGTGCCAATAGGTAAGTATTTAGTAGACATAAAAAATAAAGCCATAGAAACGACCCCAGCTAATCCTCTAGATATAAGTAGTATTTTATTGTTTCCTAACATTGGAATTTTATTCTTAATAAGAAAGCTAAACGTAAAAAATAAAGATCCAATAGATCGAAAAAAAACAATTTGAAAAGTGCTCATATGTGTTAAATACTTTACAGTAACATTCATAAAAGCAAAAGCCAGTGTGCTAAATAGCATATATTTTACAGCATTTTTGATAACATCATGATTTTCGGGTGTTTATAAAATAAACACCAGTTAGTAAAATTAAAGTAGCAATAATGGTTTGTAATGCTATTTTTTCTCCAAGAATTAGCCATCCCAAAAATATAGCTATAACAGGATTTACATAAGCAGACGTCGCTACCTTTTCTGTAGACACCTCTTTTAATAAATAATTAAAAGCAGTAAAAGCTACAATACCACCTAAAACTATAAGTAAACCTACCGCCCATTGGGCACGTATACTCCAAGTTAATGGAGACACCCAAGGTTCGCCTACACAAAAACTTAGCACTGCTAAAATAACGCCTGCGGTTACCATTTGGTAAGCTGTACTTACAAAAAAGTTAGTTGGTAAATGCGCTTTAGATACAAATATACTGCCATAACTCCACCCTAAAACGGCTGTAAGCATCATAAAAATGCCTAAAATTGTTTTAGAGTTTGTAATTAATTCTTTTTGACTGACTAATATACACATGCCTATTATACCAAGTGTAATACCAATTAAAGATTTTAATCGCATTGATTTTTTATCTATAATTCGCATAAGTATAACAACAAATAAAGGCTGTATGGCGGCAATAAGAGCAGCAAACCCACTGTCTACATATTTTAAAGCCCAAATAAAAGCGCCATTACCATATACAAGAAATAGGAAACCAGATATAACACAATTTTTATATTGTCTTATACTTATTTTTAAAGGTTTACCTAATGCTTTAGCTATAATAAATATTAAAAGGCCCGCAATAGCAAATCTAATTGAAGCGGTGTAGAAAGGAGGCAATTCTGTTACAGCTACTTTATTTAAGAGGTATGTAGACCCCCAAATTAGGTAGATACAGAAAAAAGCCAATATTTTTAATATTGACTTTTTTGATATATTCATAGTATGTGTTTATTTAAGAAAATCTATATTTTCTTAACACGAACGGCATTCATACCTTTTTGTCCGCGTTCTAACTCGTAAGTAACTTTGTCGTTTTCAGAGATTTCTTCTAGTACACCACTAACGTGTACAAAGTATTTTTCTTGGTTTATGCTGTCTATAATAAAACCAAAACCTTTAGAGTGGTCAAAGAAAGATACTTTTCCTTCTTTGTTTGCTGGCTCCTCTTCTTCTCTATCTTCTTTTTTAGGAATTCCAAGTTCAATGCTTTCTGCTTCTACTTTTTCGCGCATTGCTGGATCTGGAGGTGTATCAGTTAGGTTACCGTTAAAATCTACATATGCAAATTGAATTCCGCCACCGTTTTCTTTAGCTTCTGCTCTACGTGCTTCTTTCTTTTTTTGCTTTTCTTCTCTTTTCTTTAAGCGTTTCTTTTCTTTTTCAATTTTATTAAAGGTAACTTGTGATTTAGCCATAGTTTATTTTAGCAGTTTTTTTATTCGTTAATTATGGGTTATTAGTAGTTACAAAACACATAAAAACAGTGTTTTAGGCTTTGTATGTTTTGCAAAGATACGTTAATTTTAAAGACTAAAATAATTATTACGGTACTAATACTAGTCGTAGCTTTTTATTCTTCTGGTGGGTATCCATTAATATCTTCAAAAACCTTATCAAAATTTACACGTAGATAGGAGTTTAATTTTTTTCTATATTCACCTCTTAACCATTCTACAAAGTTAAATGTACTTTTACTAATACATTTTGTGTAGCGTTTAATTCTGTAATCTATATCGTCACCTAATTTTTTAGCTAAGGCTAAAGCATCATAAACATCTTCGCTATTTTCTATACAAATATATCCATGTTGGGCTATAGAGCGCTCTAAAACAACTTTAGAAGACTCGCCTGCTCTAATAGATTCTATATAGGTTTTTTGAATGTCAAAATACACATCTTCTGTTTTACCAAATTCGGCTCTTAGCGCCTCTGGCATTTCATATCTAAAATTATTTTCTAATTCTTCATCTCCAATAATCGAGTCTAAATAATAGTTTGGAGATCTAAATATTTTTTGCCAATCTAAGTCCTCACCCCACGATCCAAATCTGTGAAAATTGTTACCTAAATCTATAACATTAAAAGATTTTTTGTTTTCAAAGATACGTGAACCACGACCAATCATCTGGTAGTATAAGGTTAAAGATTTTGTAGCTCTGTTAAGTATTATACTTTCTACAGATGGCTCATCAAAACCGGTGGTAAGAATACTTACCGAGGTTAAAATGGCTCCAGGTGTGTGTTTAAACCACTCTAAAATTTGTTTACGCTCTTTTTTAGAGTTGGTGTTATCTAGATGTTCTAC
>CALHCQ010000039.1 GCA_937936645.1 uncultured Algibacter sp. | reverse complement strand
TATTTTAGACAAACATGTTATAAACAGCCAAATTATATGGCGAACCTTTTTAATAACAATTAGTTATATACTATTTTTTATGGTATTAAGTTTTGTAACGGTAATAATATCTGCTGCAAGCAAAAATGCTAATAAATCTTTATTAAGTCTATTAGGTGCATGGTTACTGTTCTTTATAATTATTCCAAAAACAGCCCAAGTAGTTGGTCATTATCTACATCCAAATTTGTCTAAAATTGAATTTCAAGAAGCCATAGAAACTATAGTTGCAAAACAAGGCGATAGCCACAACCCAAACGATCCTTATTTTAACGCCATACGAGATTCCATTTTAAAGGCTAATAATGTTAGTAGTACAAAAGACTTGCCCTTTAATTACGGCGGTTTTTTAATGAGTAAAGGTGAAGAGCAAACGGCTAAAATTTATAAAAATCAGCATGATAAATTAATGAACACCTATAAAAATCAAAATAACATATCTAATTTTTTAGTATGGCTTAATCCATATTTGGCTATTAAAAATGTATCTATGGGCTTGTCTGGAACAGACTTTTATCCGTACACCCATTTTTTATTACAAACCGAAGGTTATAGGTACCAACAGTCGCAGTATATGAACAAGCTTCAAATGAAGTTTATTAATAATAAAGCTGTAGGTAGTGAGGGCAAAATACATGTTGTAGATAAACGCTATTGGAAAAATGTACCAAAGTTTAATTATAAATTTTTAACGGTTTCTACAATTATTAAACATCAAGTTATGGCATTTTTTGCCCTATGTCTTTGGTTGTTAGTTTCCCTGCTTATTATTACAAAATTTTTTCACCGTTTTAAAATTATCTAGAGATGTATATTTTATTAGTAAAACAATTTTTTAGATTGAAAACAGTATGGTTAGCATTTGGCATACTACTAATTATGGGTGTTTTAAGTGTTAGCACTGGTAAACAATTTTTGTCTCAAAAAAAAGCAGCAATTACCAAAACAATTACACTACAGAAAAAGCATTTGGTTAAACAACAGCAATATCATAAAGACGATATAGGTTTGCTATCCTATTATTTAAAATTTTCGTTTATAAACCCAGTAAGTCCCTTAGCAGGTATTTCTATAGGTCAAAGCGATTTAAATACGCACATACAATATGTTAGTATTGTAGGGTTAGAAGCTCAAAAACATAATACCGATTTGGTAAACCCAATGAAACAGCAGGTTGGTAATTTAGATGTTAGTTTTCTTATTATTTTTCTTTTTCCTTTGGTAATTATAGCTCTAAGTTTTAATGTATTGTCTAATGAACAAGAAAACGGCACTTGGAAAATGGTTACCATTCACACTAAATCATCCTTTAGCTTTTTATTAATTAAATTATCTATACCGTTTATATTTATTTTTATTGTTTTAGTGCTATTACTACTAGCGTCTCAAATGGCTTTAAATATACCCTTTAAAGTTCGTTTTTTCTATATGGTAATAATGAGTTTTTTATATGTTTTGTTTTGGTTTTCGCTTTGTTTTTTTGTGATATTATTGCGCAAATCATCAAATACCAATGCTATTATTTTATTAACTAGTTGGTTGTTATTAGCCGTTTTTACCCCAGTGTTTACAAGCAATTATATAAATAACAAATTTTCTATAGACGATGCTTTTACAATGGTTATAAAGCAACGCGATGCTTACCATAAAAAATGGGACACCGATAAAAAAGAAACTTTAGAACAGTTTTACAAGCATTATCCAGCATTAAGAAAATACGGATTTAAAACCGAAGGGTTTTCATGGTTATGGTATTATGCCATGCAACAAATGGGAGACGATAATTCTAGATTAGAGCGAGAGGCTTTGTATGGTAAAATTAAAAAACGAGAACGTTTAAGTAGACAAATAGCGCAGTTTTTTCCGCCCTTACAAATGCAATTGTCCTTTAACCAGGTAGCTAAAACAAGCTTGTCTAATCATATAGATTTTTTAAATGCCACAACTAAATTTCATGAAGAGATTCGTTTAGATTTGTATCCTAAAATTTTTGAAGATCAACACCCAAGTAAAGTGAATTTTGAAAAGTATAAGCCAGCTTTTTTTAAAGCCGAAACAAATTTTAGTTTAGTAAAGAATATGTTTTCTATGCTTATAATAACATTAATTTTAATTGGTTATGGTGTTTTTAAAAACCGAAACTATTTTAATTAGGCAAGGCTATTTATGTTAAATTTAAAATAAAATATGATATATTTTTTATATGAGAACGATTCACGTTTATTATAATTAGACTTTTATTTGTCTACAATATTTCCATCTACCATAGTTAGTTTTCTATCGGCTAGATTTGCAAGATCTTCGTTGTGTGTTACAATAACAAATGTTTGTCCAAATTGATCTCTTAGCTTAAAAAATAGATTGTGTAACATCTCAGCAGACTCGCTATCTAGATTACCAGAGGGTTCGTCGGCAAAAATTAAATCGGGATTATTAATTAATGCTCTAGCCACGGCAACACGTTGTTGTTCGCCACCAGAAAGCTCGTTAGGTTTATGATGATACCTGTGCGATAACCCTAAAAAATCTAAAAGTTCTTTAGCACGTTTTTCGGCTTTTACTTTTTTGGTACCTTTTATAAAAGCAGGAAGGCATACATTTTCTACAGCTGTAAATTCGGGTAATAGTTGATGAAATTGAAAAATAAACCCAATATGCTCGTTTCTAAATTTTGCAAGCTCTTTGCTACTAAGCGCGTTAATATTGGTGTTATTAACAATAATTTGAGAATCTTTGTTTGCAGAGGCCTCGTCTAGCGTACTAAGAATTTGTAATAAGGTGGTTTTACCTGCCCCAGACGAGCCTACAATAGATACAATTTCTCCTTTTTTTATATGTAGATTTACACCCTTTAATACCTGTAAATTATTGTAGTACTTATGTATGTTTTTAGCTTTTATCATCTCAATTAAATAAGTTGTTAATTTACTACATTGCTAACTTCTTTACAATAAAATTGAAACAGTAGATTTAATTTTTTACAATTTAAAAATGTATTATTTGTTTTTAGTATATTTAAAAAAGAGTAAACATGGTATGTTTCTTGTTTATAGATAGTTGTAAAAAAATAATACAGCATGAACAAATACAAAAAATTAGCACTTAGCATCTTTTTAGACGCTTTAGGATACATTTCATTTTTAATACCGGGTATTGGAGAGTTTTCGGATATTGTATGGGCGCCAGCATCAGCATATTTTATGACAAAACTTTACCGTGGTAAAGCTGGTAAAATAGCAGCTATAGTTTCTTTTATAGAAGAGGCCGCACCTGGGTTAGACGTTATACCAACTTTTACATTAATGTGGTTGTACACTTATGTTATTAAAAGTAAAGAAACTACAATAGAAGTATAAAAAAAGCCCCTTTTTTTATAAAAAGAGACTTCTTAAAATATAATAAAGCTGTTTATTGTACAGTTACATTGTTAAAAGAGACAGAGATATCTGTTTCTCCGCCTGCATTTGTAATATCACCATCACTAACACCATCGGCATCTTTATTTGGCTCATGACGTAATGTAAAAGTTACGACATCGGTACCTGCTTGGCTAGTAGTTAGTGTAAATTCTAATCCTAGTGGGTTTCCATCCATATCTTCGTCGCTATAACTAAATGTTACAAGATTACTTGTTGAAGAAAAGAAAAATTGATGATCTTCATCTTCTTCTTTTACTTCTTCTGATATTGACTCGGCTGGCATTTCTGTTTCATTTAATAATTCTATACTACCATTGTAAACAGTGCTTGCAGTTAAATTACCAGAAATGGTCATTACGGGTGGGTTTGGTCCGCTATCCCCATCTAAATCTCTAGATTGTAATGTAATAGTTTCCCCGCCACCAACAGGTGTTAATGTTGCTGTAAGTGTTGTAATTACCTCTTCTTCGTTAATAACACTTGGTGTGTTGTCGTCGTCACTACAAGATGTTAGTGTTAATACTGTTGTAAAAGCAATTAAACTGTTTTTTAATAATTTCATAATTTTAATTTTAATAGTTATTTAATAATTTAATTTAATTTGTAATTGAATATTTCTGCCTAAATCATCGGCAAAAAAACGTAATCTGTTTAAGTTTTCACGGTACGCGGTGTTAAACATATTTGTAATGTTTAACCCAACATTAAGTGTGTTTTTGTGAGATAATTTAAGATCTATACTACTATTAAAATGCATTAAATGATACGCTGGTGGTGTACTACTTACGTCTACTAAAACCGTTTGTTGTGTTCTAGGAATAAGTGTTGTAAAGTTATTATTTGGATAATTGTTTTGTTTAAAAACCCATTCGCTTTGTAGCGCAGCGTTAAAATTTAGCCATTTTTTATTGGTGTAACTTATAGTGTTAACTGTTTTAATGGCTGGTATGTCGATTAATGCATCCTTTTTTTCAAGATCTCTACCTTGTATAAAAGATGACTTGTTATTTACATTCCAAGTATTATTTAATTGGTAAGATGCGTTAACATCTATACCATATAAAAAAGCATCTGTTTTAATATAGCTCCATACAGGAAAAGCACCTCGTATGGTTTGTTCTGTTCCGCTAGGTTCTATATTAATAAAGTTATTTATGTGATTTGCAAAACCTTCTATTTGTAGCGCCAATTTTTCATTATTAAATTGATAAGTAGCGGCAACTCGGTTAGAATGTTCTTGTTCAATTCTTAAATCGCCAAGTTCTATTCTTGCAGCCGATACGTGTAAACCATCGCTAAAAAGCTCTGCTGGGTTGGGCGCTCTGTTCGATAAGCCGTAGTTAAATAACCAACTGCTACTCGTGTTTATCTGGTAAGATATTCCTGCAGATAATGATACGTTGTGATAATTAAAAACAGGATTTACCAAAAATTGTGATCCGATATCGTCTATGATAATATCCGAGAAATCGGCATCGTAATTACGTTCTGCCCAACGACTTTTTAAATAAAACTTTTTAGCGTCTATTTTAGTAAAATCGTATCTTAAAGCTAGATCTAGATTTGTTGATGCGTTCAGTTTTAAGTTGGATATGCCATAAACACCTGCATCGTACTTATCGTAATCCGGTATTAATCGCCTCACACGGGTTTCTGGATTCGGAAAATTATTCTGCCAACTTACAAGCGTACCAAATTTAAAAACCGCATTACGATTTGCATCTATTTTTAAATTAGATTTAAACGTGTGTGTTTTTAGTTTTAAATCGACCACCGGTAAATCTCTATCGTCTCCTACACGAATATCAAACTCAAAGCGTTGGTTGTCTTGAAAATTATATTGCAAATCTAATTTGCCAAACTGCTTAAACCTTTTATAAAAATGAGCTTTTAAAATTTGATGCTTAATGTCTTGTTTAGGCGCATTTATATTGTAACTAAAATCACGTATAAACAAGGGCTGTCTTGAATTTATAGCAGAGACTAAATTTTCTACATTACCAATATGTGCGGCTCTTAGAATACCAATTTCGTTGTTTACAATGCTGTAATTTACATTAAACCCTTTTTCGAAATTATGAAAACCAACATCTAAATTAGCTCCAAAACTTTTTGATGCTGTATTGGTTAGTTGGTAATCTGCTGCTTTAAAATCGCCGTTTTGCTTCGTCGATGCTTGTGCTTTAATATACCAACCTTTTTTCCAAGTTTTTGTAAGTGCGGTATTTATATGATATGCCTTACCGTTACTTTGCCCCCCAATAATTGTTTTACCTAATAATGTATCTGCTAGTTTTAAGGTTTTAGGCTTTAATACTACAGCGCCGCCTATGGCATCGCCACCGTAGGCTAAAGCATTAGCGCCTTTTATAACATGTATGGTGTTTGCGGTGTTTATATCTACATTTGGTGCATGTTCTATACCCCAATCTTGATCTTGTAAGCGCACATTGTTTGTTATAATAACCACGCGGCTACTGTGCAGTCCATTTATTATTGGCTTTACAATATTATTGCCTGTATTTATTGTAGATACACCACTTATTTGCTTTAAAGCTTGACCAAGACTAGAACCGCTAAATGTCTCTATGTCTTTTGTTTTTAAAACCGACTCTTGACTTGTTCTATTTAATTTAACGGTACCGTTAATAACAACCTCGTTAAGATCTTCTATATGGTGTTCTAAATTTATTTCTTGCTTTACATTTCCATTTACATTAATAGATACCGTTTTACTTTCGCAACCTATATGCGATATGGTTAGCGTAAGCGCGCCTTTGCATAGATTTGTAACTGTAAATTTACCATCTATATCTGTTGTCGTGTATCTATCTAATGCTTTCATGTAAATTGTAGCAGCAGACAAAGGTGTACCATCGTGAAAATCGAAAACATTACCTTGTAACGTATATTCACAATTTTGGGTGTGGGCACTTGCTATGCTTATAATATAGCATACAAAAGCCGCAACAATATGTTTCATTATTGAATTTTAGTTTAAATAAAAAAGTTTTATACTTTGTTTAAACTAGGGTAGGGGGACCGCGCAGTAAAAATATAACGGTTTTATAACTGTAAAGAAATTTATATTTTGAATTGTATTGTTGTTCAATTTTTTCGACCTCTGGTTCAATAACAAGAGGTGTCGTAATAATAAAATTATTATTTAATTGAAATTTTTGAAAGTCACAGTCTAGTTCGACTTGGTGTATGTGTGTTGTTTTTTCGTTTTTACAAACCTCATGTTTGTGATGAGAAAACATATGAGCAATTTTAACAAAAGAAGGCACAAGCAATGTAAATACTAATGCGATCATTAGTACTTTAAAAGCAATATGTTCTTTTAATGCATACATCTGTTAATCTACAAAACGTTTAAGTCCAATTCTACGAAGCATTTTCTTTTCAAAATTCCAGAAAAATTTATGCTGACCAAATAACCAACCAAACGTTACTAGCATAATTTGATACATAACAAATAAAAGTAAGATGCGTACCACCCAGTATCCAAATGTTGTAAAAGTTTCTGGTGTTATATTTAGGTA
The DNA here is from genome assembly GCA_937936645.1 of uncultured Algibacter sp. GTDB lineage: Bacteria > Bacteroidota > Bacteroidia > Flavobacteriales > Flavobacteriaceae > Postechiella. Next base: position 8,574 of record CALHCQ010000039.1, on the reverse strand, counting down.
TCCTAAAATAGGTTTTCCAATAAAAGATGCTGTAGATCCTGTTATGGCAAATACTATGCATATGACAATTATTTGCCAATTATGCTCTATACCCCAACGTTTTTTTAATTTTTCCACAGCAATAACTTTTCTTTTTTTTGCAAAGCTAACAAAAACTACTTAGATTCTAGGAGAAAATACGCCTAATCTTTGTTTATAGGTTAATTGAAAATATATAAAGTAATTGTATAATTTGTAATTTACGTCATAGCCATAGTCTATGTTGGGTTGGTAATCTATTTCCATTTCATATAATCCCTTTGTGTTATTTCTATATTGATTCACTCTTTGGTTCCATATATTTACATATTCTATATTTCTAGTTTCCATAAATGTTTTAGAATAAAAACCCGATGGTTTAGCGCTGGTCGCTAACCAGGTATTAAAACCAGGTTCTATAATTAAAATTTCATATTCTAAATCTGGGTTACTAATTTTTAGAGTATCGCTAAATGTTGTTATAGCTTTGCTTTTATTTGTATTGTTATGTTTTGTGGTATTACAATTAACAATTAGTATTAGAATAGAAACAAGTATGCTTATTTTTATTAATAAATATTTTAATAAATTAATTGCCATTACTTATTTATATAAAAGTTAAAAAAGGGTTATACCATTAAGTATAACCCTTTTTTTTATATTTAAATTGTGTAGGTTTGTTATTTCTTTCCAAATAGACCACCTAGTAATCCACCTAGACCACCAGCTTTTTTATCGCCACCTAAAACCATTCCAGCAACGTCGTCTACAATACTACCATCGCCATCGGCGTCTAATATAGATGTTAAGAAACTTTGTTCGCTTTGTGCCGAGTTACCACCTAACAAACTACCTAACATGTTACTAATTCCGCTAGAATCAGACACATTTTGCTGTTGCTGTTGTTTGCCTAATACCCCCATTAAAATAGGAGCGGCTACTTTTAACATTTGTGAAACTGCTCCAGAGTCTACTCCAGATTTTTGACTTAATGCATTTTGTACATTTTCGCGTTTTCCACCTAGTACATGCCCCAGTATTTTATCGCCTTCTTGCATAACATTATCATCTACACCGCCATTAAAAAGACCACCAATATTATCTAGAATACTACCGTCGTGTTTACCACCGTTTAAAGCACTCATTAGTCCTTGTGCACCTTCTGGAGTTGCTGCGTTACGTTGCATAGCTTGCATTAATACAGGTAATGCCATAGTTAAAAGTCCACTAGTTTTACTTTCGTCTTGCCCTGTTTGTCCAGCAACACCACTAATTATATTTTTACCTAAGTCGCTATTTAATAAATCTAAAATTCCTGCCATGTTTATGTGTTTTTTATAAAGTGTTAATTATTATTCGAGTTTAAAGTACAAAAAAAAGTCCTAACTTGTATAGTTAGGACTTAAATATGCGAAAAAAGTCACATATTATATCTTGTATTTGGTAATTTAACCTAAAATACTAATTATTTGTGTTGCTAGTTCTACACCAATACGGTCTTGAGCTTCGTTTGTTGCAGCACCAGTATGTGGTGTTAAAGATAATGCGGGGTTCATTAATAGTTGCATTTCTGGCTTAGGTTCTTTTTCAAAAACATCTAGAGCAGCTCGAGCTACTTTTCCGCTTTCTAGAGCTTTTACTAAAGCCACTTCGTTAAGTACACCACCACGGGCAGCATTTGCTATAATGACACCATCTTTCATGATATTAAATTCGGCCTCATCGATAACGTAATCTTTTTGTGCAGGTACGTGTAGTGTAATAAAATCGGCTTGTTTTAATACCTCTTCTTTAGAGATTGTTTTAATTTCGAAGTTTACTTTTTGACCATCAAAGAAGTCTAACTCTAAGTTTGCTGTTTCTAAAAACGGATCGAAAGCAACAACTTTCATTCCTGCACCTAAAGCTACTTTTGCAGTGGCTTGACCAATACGTCCAAAACCTAAAACACCTAACGTTTTTCCTTTTAATTCAACCCCTTTAGCATAGGCCTTTTTTAACCCTTTAAAGTTGTTATCGCCTTCTAGTGGCATATCTCTATTTGAGTTATGTAAAAAACGTGCTAATCCGTAAAAATGACCAAATACTAACTCTGCAACAGAATGCGAAGATGCTGCTGGAGTATTAATTACAGATAATCCTTTTTCTCTAGCATACGCTACATCAATATTATCCATACCAACGCCACCACGTCCAATAATTTTTAAACCAGGACAAGCATCGATTAAATCTTTTCTAACCGTTGTTGCACTACGTACTAATAAAACAGTTATATCTTTTTCGTTAATGTAGTTTATAAGTTGCTCTTGCGCTACGGTAGTTGTTATAACTTCGTAACCTGCTTTTTCTAAGGCATCAATTCCACTTTGTGAAACACCGTCATTTGCTAATACTTTCATGCTTTATGTTTAAAGTTTAAACGTTAAAGGTTAAAAGTTTTTTAAAACATTTAACCTTTAATCTTTTATCTATTTATTTAAAATTTAGTTTGCAATAAACTAAATGTTTTTTATGTTGAATACAACACTTTAATGTGTTTGTTATGCTTTAGCTTCTAATTCACTCATAACCTCTACAAGTGCTTTTACACTGTCCAAAGGTAAGGCGTTATACATAGATGCTCTATAACCACCTACACTACGGTGTCCGTTTACAGCACTAATTCCAGCTTCTTTTAACATACTGTCAAAAGTATCTTTTAAACTGTCGTCTGCAAGGTTAAATGTTGCATTCATGTTAGAACGATCTTCTTTTGCAGCAAATCCTGTAAATAAAGGATTTAAATCAATTTCAGAATACATTAACGTTGCTTTTTTCTCGTTTTCTTCTTCAATACCTGCAACACCACCTTTGCTTTTTAACCATTCTAGAGTTAGCATTGATGTGTAAACAGCAAATACAGGAGGTGTGTTAAACATACTACCTGCTGCTATTTGTTTTTTGTAATCTAATAATGATGGTATTTGGCGAGACACTTTACCTAAAATATCTTCTTTAACAACCACTAATGTTGTACCTGCTGGTCCCATATTTTTTTGAGCTCCTGCATACAAGATATCAAATTGAGAGTAGTCTATAACACGAGAAAATATATCACTACTCATGTCGCATACCATAGGTACACTAGTTTTGGGGAACGATTTTATTTGTGTTCCAAAAATAGTATTGTTAGATGTGCAATGGAAGTAATCTAAATCAGAAGCTACTTCGTATCCTTTTGGAATATAGTTAAAATTAGCATCTGCAGAAGAGGCTACTTCTTGAATATCTCCAAATAGTTTAGCTTCTTTTATTGCTTTGGTACTCCATGCACCTGTATTTAAAAAACCTGCCTTTTTTTCTAGTAGGTTCATGGCTGTCATTAAAAACTGACCGCTAGCTCCACCTTGTAAAAATAAAGCTTGGTAGCCTTTGTCTTTTAATCCTAATAGGTCTAGGGCTAAAGACTTAGCGTTTTCCATAATTTCAACAAACTCTTTACTTCTGTGAGATATTTCAATTAAAGATAAACCTGTATTATTGTAATCCATAATAGCTTCAGAAGATTTTAATAAAACTTCTTGTGGTAAAATACTTGGGCCTGCACTAAAGTTATGTTTTTTCATTTTTTGTTGTAAAATTTAAAGATGCAAAGGTGCTAATTAATTAGCTAATTTTTGTTAAAAATTTAATAATTTTTTTGTCATATTGATAATAAAAACTGAATTGTGTCTATACCATCGGCATAATCCCAAAGTTTAGGGGTTTGCGTTTCTCCAAAAGCAATTTCGTTATCTGTAAAGTCTTTAGCTACGATGCATTGAATATTTTGAGCTTTTAAAGCGAGTTTATCTTTTAATTCTGATTTAGAATCGTAATACTCGTAAAATAAAGTGGCTATGGGCGATGCGTAGCTTTGGTCTTCTTTAATCATAAAAAAACCGTTTTCTAACATATCAAATTCACTCATTAAATACACGGCCTTATTGTAGTCGTAATTGTTGGCATATTTAGCTTTGTTTACTATGGGATGCCAATGGTAAATAGATTCGAAAAAGGCATCAAAATTGTAACCCTTAGGAACAAATAATTTCGAAACATTACGGCACCCTAAACCGTAGTATCTAAAAATATCGTTAGACAATTGTTTTAAGTCTTCTAAAGATTCGTTGCCATCTAACACAGCTACCGAGTTTCTGTTGTTTCTAATTACAGCAGGTTTATTTTTAAAATAATATTCAAAATACCTTGCCGTATTATCGCTACCTGTAGCAATAACAGCATCGAAGTGCTCAAGTTTTTTATCGGTAAAATTAATTTTCCCTTTAAAATTAGGCGCTACATATTCTAAATATTTAGATATGAAAGGCAATAAAAATTTATCGTTAGACGATTGTTTAATTAAAACACTGTGGCCTGTAATTAATACAGCTAAAAAATCGTGAAAGCCAACTAAAGGGATATTTCCAGCCATTATAATGGCAACCACTTTAGGAGGTGTTTGTTCTTTGATAATATATTTAGACAACCAAGCGTCAATATTATTTTTAGTGAGTGCATTTGCCCAACTATTAATAGAGAAGGCCATGTTTTCTTTAGTAAACCAACCGTTGTGTTCTTCGGCCAATTTTATTTGATGCTTAAAACCGTCAAAGAATAAATCGTTGTGTTCAATATTTTCTTTTTTTACGATGCTTTCTTTAGAAAATTGATCTAAAAATTCTCCTAATTTTACAAAAGCATTAATTCTTTGTTCTAAATTCATTCTCTAATTTGGTTATGAAGAGTTTTGGCAGTATTTTTGCCCAAGCAAATTTAATGAAACTCACATAGAGTTCTTTTAATTTTTTAAAAATAAAAATTACTATGGCAATTATTATAACAGACGAGTGTATTAATTGTGGTGCTTGCGAACCTGAGTGCCCAAATACAGCAATATACGAAGGCGCAGACGATTGGCGTTACAAAGACGGTACAAGTTTAGATGGTACCGTTGTTTTAACAAATGGAAAAGAGGTCGATGCCGATGAAGCACAAGAACCAATTAGCGACGAGCTATATTACATTGTACCAGATAAATGTACAGAATGTAAAGGTTTTCACGAAGAGCCACAATGTGCAGCTGTTTGTCCTGTAGATTGTTGTGTACCAGACGAGGATATTGTAGAAACCGAAGAAGAGCTTTTAGCTAAGCAAGCATTTATGCACCCAGAAGGTTAAACACATTTTTACACAAAATAACATAAACCTAAGCTTTTGCTTAGGTTTTTTGTTTTAAATAAGGATACTTACTTAACCAATTACACTAAAGCACGCTTTATTTTTATAAATGGCTAAAATATTTATGGAAATAATTACATTTGTGCCATTAAAAACGATTCTCTATTTATAAAAGAGGTTAAAAATATATATAAATGAAAGCAGGCATTGTAGGATTACCTAACGTAGGGAAATCAACTTTATTTAATTGTTTGTCTAACGCCAAGGCGCAAAGTGCAAACTTTCCATTTTGTACCATAGAACCTAATATTGGTGTGGTAAACGTACCAGATCCACGTTTAGAAAAGTTAGAATCTTTAGTTAAACCACAACGCGTATTACCTGCAACTGTAGAAATTGTAGATATTGCTGGTTTAGTTAAAGGGGCTAGTAAGGGTGAAGGATTAGGAAACCAATTTTTAGCAAACATTAGAGAAACAGACGCCATATTACATGTTCTGCGTTGTTTTGATAACGATAATATAGTTCATGTAGACGGTAACGTAAATCCTATAAGAGATAAGGAAACTATCGATATGGAACTGCAGTTAAAAGATTTAGACACTGTAGAGAAAAAATTAGATAAAGTAAAAAGAGCAGCAAAAACAGGAAACAAAGAAGCACAAAGCGAAGAAGCTGTTTTACTAAAAATAAGAGAAGCTCTAGAGGCAGGAACATCGGTTAGAGCATTAGAGTTTAGCGAAGAAGATTATATAGATTACGTAAAGCCGTCTCAATTTATTACAGATAAGCCCGTAATGTACGTGTGTAATGTAGACGAAGGTGCTGCAGTAACTGGCAACGCATACGTAGACCTTGTAAAAGAAACTGTAAAAGACGAGAAAGCCGAAGTTTTAGTGCTAGCTGTGGGTACAGAAGCCGATATTAATGAGTTAGATGATTATGAAGAACGACAAATGTTTCTTCAAGATATAGGTCTAGACGAGCCCGGAGCAGCAAAATTAATACGCTCTGCTTACAAGCTTTTAAATCAGCAAACTTATTTTACAGCAGGAGAAAAAGAGGTGCGTGCTTGGACCATAGACATTGGAGCAACAGCACCACAGTCGGCAGGAGTTATTCATACCGATTTCGAGAAAGGTTTTATACGTGCCGAAGTTATAAGTTACCAAGACTATGTAGATTTAGGTAGTGAAGCTAAGGTAAAAGAAGCTGGTAAGATGCGTGTAGAAGGTAAGAATTACATTGTAAATGATGGAGATGTTATGCATTTCCTCTTTAATGTTTAATTTTATAAAGATAAAAAACAGTAAAAAAACCTACATTTTAACATGTGGGTTTTTTTATTTAAAAAAAAGATATTTATATTTAACCTTATTAGTTATTTAATTAGCAGGTGTTTAAATGTCAAAAATTATCATTAGAACTATAATTCATGCAAATATAGAGACGTGTTTTGATATAGCACGAAGTGTCGAAATACATGAAGAATCTTTTAGATTTTTAGATGAAAAAGCAATTTCAGGAAAAACATCAGGATTAGTACAACTTGGAGATTTTGTAAGTTGGGAGGCAAAGCATTTATTTTTTGTACAACATATTACGACTAAAATTACCCAATTTAAAGCGCATAAATTATTTGCGTGTCACATGGTATTTGGCTTTTTTAAATTTTTTAAGCAGGAATATCGTTTTGAAGCTTTAGAAAATGAAAAAAGAGTGGTTATGACTAATCTTCTGGTTTTCGAGCCTCCTTATGGGTATTTGGGTAAGTTAGTAAATATTCTGTTTCTAAAAAGATACATTACATGTGTTTCTAAAAAACGCGATGCCTACATAAAGCGCAAAGCAGAGGCTTCTACATTTTATATGCAACAAGCGTCTTAACGTAGTTATGCTAATTATTTTTTCCAATAAATATTAAAAAAAAAACACTTTTAAGCGGTATTTTTACTTGAAGTGTTACATGCAATAAAAAGAATAATATGACAAGCCTAATTTTACATATACCTCATTCATCTTCTAAGATACCTATGGATAAGGGGTACGTGGTAGACAAGAAAATCCTTGACCAAGAAATTATCAAATTAACAGATTGGTATACCGATGACCTTTTTTTTATAGAGGGTAGCATAATTGTTAAGGCTGAATTTTCAAGAATATTTTGCGACACAGAAAGGTTTTCAGAAGATAGCCAAGAGGTTATGGCCAAATATGGCATGGAAGTCCTTTATGAAAAGTTAGATGATGGTTCAATAATTAGAGACGTTAGCACAAAGCTTCGAGAAGAAATACTAAACAACTACTATTGGCCTCATCATGAGAAATTGAATCAAGCAGTTAATGAGCAATTAGAATTAAATGGCAAAGCATTAATTGTTGATTGTCACTCTTTTCCTAGTAATCCACTTATTAGAGATCTTAATCAAGAACAAAATAGGCCGGATTTTAATATTGGAACAGACCCCTTTCATACTCCTAGGCATCTCATTGAAATATCTAAAAACTTTTTTAAGAAGAAAGGATACTCACTTGGTGTAGACTGGCCATATAGTGGATCTATTGTTCCTTTGAATCATTATCAAAAAACAAAGAATGTTTCCTCTATAATGCTTGAAATTAATAGAGCTCTTTATTTAAATGAGCCTGGAAATCAAAAGTCAAATAATTATTTAGCAGTTAAAAAAACAATCGTTGAATACCTAAAAGTAATCAAAACGGCTTGTAATAATATATAAAAAAAACATAGTGCAATTGACATTTACCTAAAAAGTTGATTTTAAACTGCCAAAGTCGCCAAATATAAAATTTGGCATTTACAACGAATTATGAAATTAAAATATTTATACTATATAGGTTTATATGTCTGCCGTAGGATTTCTTATATCAACGATATTCTTAAAATTATAAAAACAACCCGTTGTGCATTTTAAACAATGCTAATTTTGATATTATTAATATTTCTATCAAAGTGGACTACCTATTAAATTTGGTACTATTTTTTATGCTACTTTTTGATTGTTAATAATTTTTAGTTTTAGTTCAAATTCAGCTGGAGATTTATAACCTAAAGCAGAATGCATTCTTACAGTATTATACCAATTAATATATTCTTCTATAATTTTATAGGCTTGTAAGTAAGATTTGAAATTATATCTATTAGTAAATTCATATTTTAGTGTTTTAAAAAACGATTCCGCTACGGCATTATCCCAACAATTACCTTTTCTACTCATGCTTTGTGTTGTTCTATTACTTAACCTTAAGAGATCTACCATTTTACTGGAAGCATATTGTACGCCTCTATCAGAATGAAAAATATGATTGTCTGTAATATTTCTTTTCTTTCTAGCTTGT
>CALHCQ010000038.1 GCA_937936645.1 uncultured Algibacter sp. | reverse complement strand
TTCCATAAAATCACTTGTGGCACCTTTCTTTATTTTATTACTTTTTACTGCTCCTGCTTCCTTAATGGCTCCTCCAAACAAAAGAAGTTTTTCTGTTAATGTTGTTTTACCAGCATCTGGATGCGAAATAATACCAAAAGTGCGTCTACGCTCTATTTCTTTTAAAAAACTCATATTTATATAGTCAAATAATTGTATGCAAAGATACTTATATAATAGGTCTTATTATTGTTTGTATTTTTCAATTTATTAATTAGTATTAGATGTAATACTATCTTTTTTTTAACGTTCTCAAACTAGATTATGTTTTAGTAAACGAGATTTTAATTAAAAGTCTTACTATTCATATTTATTATGTCAGTTGTTTTTTATTTTTTTTAATAATTTTATACAGTTTAAATACTCTTTTTTACGTTTAAAAAACATAAAAATCGTTATCTGTGTTATGGGTAAGATTTTTCTTTTTTTTGATTTAATTTGTAATATTTTTATTAAAATTATAAGTGACCATCGATTTTACTATGTGTCTAATAATGTGAGAGGATATCTTATGTTTTCTACAGAATAATTACTTTTATAACAAAAGTGTGCATTTTGTAGATAAAATAAGACCTTTAATGGTAATAGTTTGTACAGTTATTGGCTATGAACTATTTTTAACCCATAAAATATCAGTTTTAAGATGAATATATTTTCTATTAAAAAAAACCTATCGAGATTAAATCTCTTTAACTTTTTGTTTTTTGCTTTTCTAAGCATGAGCGTGTTTGGTCAAAACTCACCTTTTGTTGCCAATAGTGACTTAGATCAAGATGGTATTTCAAATACTCAGGAAGGGTTGGACTGTTTAGACGAGATACCTGTTAGTCAGCCACCTAGGAATTTAGAAGATGCTTTTAATTATGCAATAACAGCAAATGTTGATGGTAATGGTAATAATCCTGGTGAAATACTAAATATATTTCCTCATCGTGATGCAAATGTAGATGTTTCGACTGAAATTGTTAATAATTCAGGTACAGTAGAGCTGCTTGAAATGTTTGTAGTAGATGATACAACATTAAGACTAAGAGGTGTTAATATAGATGCTGGTGTAAATGACGAGGTAGCATATGTTTTAAACTATAACGAAACAGTATTTAATCCAGAATTCATATTTTCAGGTATAGATCAAGGAGATATTGTAACGGTAACTGCTTTTGGTCCAGGAAATCAAATTATTAGTTTAACAGATTTGACAAACCCAGGCCCAATTTCTGTCTTTTTTGATGGTGTTTTTGATGGTAATGATTCTGGTACAGCTAACGATCCTAACTTTACATTAAACCCAAACGGGGCTAATACTTTTGAGATACAGAATAATAATTCTACATCTCCTTCTATAATATCTTTTACAGCAGGTGCTAGTTTTGAAGATTCTACTAATCCTGATAATTCTAGAAATTTCACAACAGTAAGAGTAGATGGATTAGTTGATAGAATAGTTGTAACAACTGCTAAAAGTAGAAGAGATGGTGATGTTATTAATAATGCTTTCGTTACTTTTGGTTTAACAGCTCATGCATACTGTGTTATACAAGATACAGATAATGATGAAACACCGGATCACTTAGATTTAGATAGTGATAATGATGGATGTCCTGATGAGGATGATGCAAATCCTACCATTGCTTCTAGAATTACATTCAGTGCTGGAGATGGTTTTCCTATAGAAACGGTTAATCAAGGAGAGATTGGTGCATTTAGAGTAGATGATTCTACACTTGAAACTACGACTGATTTTACTAATGGACAACCCAATTTTAATGGCCCAAGTGCAACATCAACTATTGCTGATATTGCTTTTGCTTGGTATATAGGAGGTCGTCCTGATGAAGGAGGTATACGATTAACAGAGGATAATGATGTTAATGATATATATAGAGGTGTTAATAGTAGAACTCTTAGTATTAATACAGCAAACTCACCTTCGTCTTTAGATGGAGAGGATTTTTGTGTTGTTATAACACATCCTGATTATGGGTGTGAGGATGTTATACAATGTGGTGTTTTAAATATATTTGACCCTATTAACGACGGAGATGAAAACTTGTCTACTTTAGAAAATACAACTTTAACATCTGATTTATTTAATAACACAGCAAATAATGCTTTTAATCCACAAATAGACTCTGCTACAATAGATTTAGATGGTGATGGTGTACAAGACAATTTGCCAATAGGTCAGTCTACTCAAATTACAAATAATTCTGGAGATCCAATTGGTACATTCTTGCTTAATGATAATGGAACGTTCACTTTCGATCCAGCTAATGGTTTTACAGGTTCTGTACCACCAATAGCATACAATATTGTTAATGATAATAACACAGAAGATTCTTCAACTTTAAATATTACTGTAACACCATCGAACATTAATTTAACAGATACAGATGGGGATGGAATACCAGATGTTTCAGATATAGATGATGATAATGATGGGATTTTAGATGTAGTTGAAAATGCCGACTGTATAGTTTTTAACGAGGATTTTGGTGTGGGAAACTTTCCAGGTCAACCTCTTGTTGCTCCTGCAGGTACAAATCATTTCTTTAGAGATGATATTGTTCCTTTTGATGTTTTTCCAAGAGCTTTAGAAGATAATCAATATGTACTAGGAGTTTTTGGTAATCAACCAAATGGTACATGGCAAAGAGATATTGTTGATAATACATTTGACACTGTAGATTTAAATTTTGATCCTACTGATGCAAATTCAGTAGGTGGCTTAATGTTGATTATTAATGCAAATGATGATCCTAATGATAATAATGATGCACAAATTTTCTATAGTAGATCTGATGTTGTTTTAGATGCAAATACAACTTATAATTTGTCAGCATGGGTTATTAACCTAAACAGTATAGAGGATCAGAATTTTTGTTCTGGTCAACCAGGCGGTTTTGTTATTCCAAACGTAAGATATGAAATTAGAGATCGAAATAATAATGGAGCTGTTATAGCTTCTTTTGAAACAGGTGATATACCAAGGTCTGGTACAACTTGGCAAAATTTTGCTTTTGAATTTAATTCAGGATCGACAACAAATGTTGATGTAGTGTTATTAAATAATGGGCCAGGTGGTTGTGGTAATGACTTAGCTCTCGATGATATTGTATTAACTAATGTTGCTGGTCCTAGCGGGGCTTTATGTGGTGATTTTGATAATGATGGTGTTATTAATAGCCTTGATATTGATGCAGATAATGATGGAATCCCTGATAATATTGAAGCTCAAACAACATTAGGTTATATTGCGCCAAGTGGTAATGGTGCAGGTATAACAGATACTAATAATAATGGTCTAGATGATGTTTATGAAAATACAGAATTAGGACTTACACCTGTAAATACAGATAACACAGATGAACAAGATTATTTAGACTCTGATTCTGATAACGATGGTATTTTAGACATAGCAGAAAATGGTAATGATAATGATGTTTTATCTGGTTTAGATTCAGATAACGACGGTTTAGATAATAATTTTGAAAATGGATCTAATAACGACGGACCTATTGTTAATGACGGTCTTACACCAGGTGCAGCCGATTTAGGAGATGAAGATGGAGATTTAAATAATGGAGGAGATGTTGATTATAGAGATATAAGAAATCCAGATGTTACTATAGCCGATGCGCCAACAGTAACAGAGGGAGGCAACTTAGAATTCCCAGTAAGTTTAAGTAATCCAAGTAATGAGCCAATCACGTTAACTTTCACACCAAGTGTAGGCGATCCAGTAGAGGTTACTTTTGCACCAGGAGAAACTGAAGCCGTAGTAACAATTCCAACAGAAGACGATAATATCGATGAGCCAACGGAGGAGATCACATTAGCTGTTACCAATACAGAAGGTCC
>CALHCQ010000037.1 GCA_937936645.1 uncultured Algibacter sp. | reverse complement strand
CTAAAAAATGTATATGAAAAACGCTTTTTATTATCGGCAAATGTTAAAGGCACAATAGGTATTTGGTGGTTTATAGCCAACCTGAAAGCGCCATCTTTAAAAGCATCCAAAACTACAGACTCGTCGTCTGGCACTCCACCTTCTGGAAAAATACATATACTTAAACCCGATTTTAATCGTTTTTGCGCTCTTAAAAACACGGCTTGTCTACTTTTATGCGAACTCCTGTCTACTAAAATGCAAGTCCTTTTATAAAAAAACCCAAAAAGTGGAATTTTTGCTAACTCAGCTTTTCCCACAAAAACAAAAGGATTCTTTACCGCAACAAGCATTAACATAATATCGGTCATCGATGTATGGTTTGCTATAAACATATAACTTTTGTCTCGCTCTACTTGCGCTTCTCTTTCAAAACGATAACGGAACCCCATACCTATTAATATAATTTTAGACCAAAACCGCGCCAACCTAAAAAAATAAGGATACCAAGACTCTTTAAGTATCGATATTACTAAAATAGGAAACATAATAATTATAGGCAGCCCCATTACAATGTAGAACCAAAACCTATAAAAAATCCAAAAAAGATATTTAAACACTTTCATAAATGTAAAAGTACATAATTGTATTGAGCTATTTTATGAAAACAATTACCTTTGCGTTCGCGATATTTAATTTAAACACTCATTAAAAAACCACCTGTTAACTCAGGGCATGTTATGGCAAGAATACTTACAGGCATACAAAGTACAGGAACACCACACTTAGGAAATATTTTAGGAGCTATTATCCCTGCTATTAAAATGGCAGAAAACCCAGAAAATGATTCTTATTTATTTATTGCCAATTTACATACATTAACACAAATTAAAGACGCCAACACCTTACGCAGCAACACTTACTCTACCGCAGCAACATGGCTTGCTTTTGGACTTGATATAGAAAAAACCGTATTTTACAGACAAAGCGATATACCACAAGTTACCGAACTGTCTTGGTACTTAAGCTGCTTTTTTCCATACCAAAGGCTAACACTAGCCCATAGCTTTAAAGATAAAGCAGACCGGTTAGAAGATGTAAACGCAGGGCTTTTTTCGTACCCAATGCTTATGGCTGCCGATATATTATTATACGACGCAAATATTATTCCTGTAGGTAAAGACCAGTTACAACATATAGAAATGACACGCGATGTTGCATCGCGCTTTCATGCTAAAGTGGGAGAGGCTTTTGTACTACCACAAGGTAAGATTCAAGAAAACACCATGCTTATTCCTGGGACAGATGGTGCTAAAATGAGTAAAAGCAGAAACAATACCATAAACATATTTTTAAGCGATAAAAAACTACGCAAACAAATTATGGGTATACAAACCGATAGTACAGCATTAGAAGACCCAAAAGATTGGAGTACTTGTAATTGTTTTGCCATATATAGCCTATTAGCAAACGAAGCCCAAATAGAAAACATGAAAGCTAATTACGAGAATGGAAACTATGGCTACGGACATGCAAAACAAGCTTTATTTGAACTTATAGTAGATAAATTTGCAAAACAACGCGAACGTTATAATTATTACATGGACCACCTAGAAGAAATAGACAAAGCGCTACTTCTTGGTGCAAAAAAAGCAACACAGGTTGCTAATAGTGTTTTAAAAAGAGTACGAGAAAAAGTAGGCTATTAATAAAGAAGCAAAAATTCTAGTTAAATATTACAAAGCCTCGAACAATTTTCCTGGCAATGGCCTTACAACACCTTTAAGCTCCATAGCTAACAAAACACGAGCGACTTTAAATGTAGGCATATTACAATTAATAGCTATTTTGTCTAGAGCCACTTGATCTTTGTTAGATAAATAATTATAAATTAATGTTTCTACATCGTCTAGATTAACAAATAATTGTTTTTGAATAGCCTTAGGTTGTTTTAATTCTAAATCCCAATTTAAAATATAAGGCACATCTAAAGGCGTAGTTAATATATGCGCCTTTTGTTGTTTAATTAGGTTATTACAACCAACACTTTGTATATCTGTAGTGCGCCCTGGAACAGCAAATACATCTCTATTATAAGAGTTGGCAATATCGGCAGTAACTAAGCTCCCTCCTTTTTTAGCAGACTCTATAACTATAGTCGCTTCGCTTATACCGGCTATTATTCTATTGCGCCTTAAAAAATGTTTTCTATCAAAATCGGAGCTACTCCAAAATTCAGAAAAAAAACCGCCATGCGCATCAACATCACTAACATATTTTTTATGCACATCAGGGTATATTCTATTAAAACCATGGGCCAAACAAGCCACGGTTTGTAGGCCATGTTTTAGTGCCGCTTTGTGCGCTGTTATATCGGCACCATAAGCAAAACCAGAAACAATAATGGGGTTATATGGCTTTAAACTTTCTACTAGTGTTTCGCAAAACGCAATACCTTGCGATGTTATTTTTCGAGCCCCAACAATACTTATAATATGCTTTTGCTTTAAATTTATAGTTCCTGTTTCGAACAATAAAATAGGGCCATCTATGCAATGTTTTAATTTTTCGGGGTAATTAGCATCTTCAAAATAAGAACTTTTGATATTATTATCTTTTATAAAACGAAGCTCTTTCTCTGCCTTTTTTAACTGTACATCTTTGCGTAAACCGCTTAAAACAGAGGCTCCAATACCATCTATTTTTATTAGTTTTTTTGGCGACTCGTTTATTACTGCTTCGGGGCTTCCGCAGTTTGCAATAAGTTTTTTTGCTAAAATATCGCCAATTTTAGGGGTACTTTGCAACGCCAATGCATAAAGTAAGTCCGTTTCTGTCATGCTATCCTTTTGGTTATTAAGATACAAGAAAATAATTTTAAAACTGTTAATAAATAACCTAGTCTAAATTTTAAGTCAATGTATAATTTTCTATTTTTGTTTTTATGCAATTAGAAACTTACATCAGCGATTTACTGTATAGATACGAATGTGTAACCGTACCTGGTTTCGGTGCTTTTTTATCACAAAAAACTTCGGCTATTATAAACGAGGCTACAAATACATTTTATCCGCCATCGAAGTTAATTTCTTTCAACGAGCAAATACAAAAAAGCGATGGCTTATTGGCTCATTATATTGCAGATGTAGCGTCTATTTCTTTTGAAGAAGCTTTACTTAATATAGAAAAACGTGTTAATCATTTAAAAGCTTATTTAAGTGAAGGCGAAACTATTTCTTTTACTAATATTGGAGAACTGAAATTAAATGCAGATAAAAACATTGTATTTAAGCCTTACAACAACTTAAATTACCTAATGGATGCTTTTGGCTTATCGCAATTAGAAACTCCAGAAGTAAACAGAAACGAAGAAAACGTTGCAACAGAAGAAAAAGTAATTCCTCTAACCAATACAAAACGAGATTATAGAGTGTATTTAAAATACGCATCTATAGCTTTAATTACTCTAACGCTTGGCGGCCTTGCTGCATCTAAATATTACAGCAACCAAGTAAAAACACACAACGAAATAGCACAAGAAACAGCAATACAGCATCTAGAAACTAAAATACAAGAAGCTACATTTGTTATAGAAAACCCATTACCAGCAATGACATTTAATGTTACAAAACAAGCTGGAAATTACCATATAGTAGCAGGGGCTTTTAGAATTGAAGAAAACTGCAACAAAAAAATAAAACAGTTAAGAAGCAAAGGTTTTGCTGCAAGAAAAAT
This sequence comes from uncultured Algibacter sp., assembly GCA_937936645.1. Taxonomy (GTDB): domain Bacteria; phylum Bacteroidota; class Bacteroidia; order Flavobacteriales; family Flavobacteriaceae; genus Postechiella. Next base: position 2,328 of record CALHCQ010000037.1, on the reverse strand, counting down.
AGGCATTAACAAATACGGCTTACACCAAGTCGTATACTCTAGCCACGAAAGCCGTTTAGATGCTTTAAAAGCGTTACAGGACATAAAAAGCAACCATAATAGTAGCGCTTGGTTATTAGTTAAAAATTTAAATAACTAATTTTTAAATTCTTTCTTTTACATTTGTTGTATCTCAATTTAAATAAAGATGCAAGCAAAATCTCCCGAAGAATCTAAAACAATACTTACAGATATGGTTTTACCTGGTGAAACCAATCCTTTAAACAATTTATTTGGTGGCGAGCTGCTTGCTAGAATGGATCGTGCAGCTAGTATATCTGCAAGACGGCATTCTAGACGTATTGTAGTTACAGCATCTGTTAACCATGTTGCCTTTAATCGCGCTGTACCCTCGGGAAGTGTTGTAACTGTAGAAGCCAAAGTCTCGCGCGCCTTTAAAACGTCTATGGAGGTTTTTATTGATGTTTGGATTGAAGACAGAGAATCTGGCAAAAAAACCAAAGCTAACGAAGGTATTTATACGTTTGTGGCTGTAGATGCTACAGGAAACCCCATTGCTGTGCCAGAGCTAATACCTGTATCGCAACTAGAAAAAGAACGATTTGACGCGGCTTTAAGACGCAAACAACTTAGTTTACTACTATCTGGAAAAATAAAACCTAGCGAAGCAACGGCACTCAAAGCACTGTTCGAGTAATTATTCTTCTATACAGAAAAAAAGCATCTACTCAGAAACAAAAACACTGTAAACAACAAAATAAAATAAACCAACTGTATCTCAGACAAATTACACACACTGTAATCCAAACACAAGACGCCAAATAATTACCAATACAAGTGTTTTTATAATCAAAATTTAAAAAGACAATCAAACAGTTAATACCCGAATATTTGAACGCTAACGCTCATTTATACCTTAAATCCGTATGTTAATAGTAAGATGTAACCGCAAACCTTTGTTATAATTGGGTTTGCGGTTTTTTGTATTTTCACCTAAATTGGTGTTGCGATAAAACACAGCTATGAAAATAATCAATTCTACTCATGTAAATCCATTTGGCGGCTTAAACTTTGTTCTAGAAGAATTTGAGCAACAAGGAATAGGTGAATTGCTAGAACAAAATTTACCTAAATTACCTAATCAATGTAAATACAGTTGGAAGGATATTTTATATGCCTTTTGGTCTATTTACTTCTGTGGAGGCGATTGTATTGAAGATATAGCTACTAATCTAAAAAAATTCTTAGAAGAAATACCATACTTACAAATTCCGAGCCCAGATAGAATATTGGATAGGTTTAAAGAACTGTCGTTACCAAAAACTACAATAAAAACTCCAAGAGGTAAGCGGGATCATCAATTAAGTATTCATGAGCATATCAATGCACTGAACATAAAAATATTAATGAAAGTTCAAGGTTTAGGCAAAGCTCCGTTAACTCTTGATTATGACAACACCTATGTTTTCAATAATAAAGCGGACAGCAACAATACTTATTTAAAGCAATATGGTTATTGTCCAGGAGTTGGCATTATAGGAAACAATATTGTATATGTTGAGAATAGAAATGGCAATAGCCATGCAGGTATCCTACAACATGAAACATTATCGAGAATGTTTAGTTTACTGGATAATCACAATGTGGTGGTTAACTCTTTTCGAGCTGATAGTGCTTCTTATTTAAACGAAGTTGTCGAATTGGTTGCCAAAAAAGTAACCAACTTTTACATAAAGGCTCGTATAAATGCTTCGGTAGCAAAAGCAATAAAAGACATCGAACATTGGCAAAGGATCGAGACAAAACAAGAAACCGTTTACAGGGGAGAAATACTCTTTACCCCCTTTTTACGAGCCAATAGGGGTAAAAAGGCTAGCTTAAAAACGTATCGGTTAGTAGTATCAAAAGTAGAGAGGAAAGATAAGCAGACCAACCTTTTTACCAATGAAGCTTACATATATTCAGCTATTCTAACAAATGATTTTGATGCAGAACCTACTGAAATCGTTTACTTCTACAATCAAAGAGGAACTACTGAAAAAGAATTTGATGTATTAAAAAATGATTTTGGATGGAATAATCTTCCCTTTTCTAAGTTGGAACAAAACACGGTGTTCATGATTTTTTCTGCAATCTGTAGAAATCTCTATCATCACATCATTACTCGGTTTACTACTAAATTTGAAGGTCTCAAAACTAATTTTAGAATAAAGAAATTCATTTTCAGGTTTATCACTATACCAGCAAAATGGGTGAAAAGCTCGAGACAATACAAACTAAGAATATATGGTAATACGCACTTTAAAACATAGGTATTTATTACTAAAA
>CALHCQ010000036.1 GCA_937936645.1 uncultured Algibacter sp. | reverse complement strand
ATATCTTTCGGAACTTTTTTCTTAAAATAGACAGCCATATTTATAGCAATAACACCAGAAGCGCTGTCGCCTGCTACAATACCATCTAAATGTTTGTTTTTCTTAAAAAAAGATTTAATTTTCTGCTGGGCATCATCGCCTTTTTTTATATTTAAAAGTAAAGGCGTTTGGTTAGAGCTCCCAAGAATGGCTTTTTTGTAACCATGCTCTCTAAGCTTACCCACACTTAACTCGTCTATATTAGAAATATACGCAATTTGTTTTCTGTTTTCTTTAATCAAGCTTTGTGTCGCACGGTACGTGGCATCAAAATCATCTACTATAACTTTGTCGCACATAACATCATGTGCCACACGGTCGAACATAACAATAGGTAAACCTTGACTTATAGTGTCTTTAAAATGGTTAATCTCATTTTTAATTTGCGTCTCTTTAGACACGCACAAAATAAAACCATCTACACTACCATTAGCCAAAAGGTTTAAACTTGTTTTTTCTTTATCTAAAAATTCATTAGAAATACAAGTAATAATATTATAGCCATGCAAGTTAGCCTCTCGCTCTATACCAAAAAGAACCTTGGCTAAAAAATGATTTAAAATATCTGGAATTATAACACCAATACAATTGGTCTTATTCTGTTTTAAACTTAAGGCAACCTTGTTGGGCTTGTAATTGTATAAGTTAGCCAACTCTTTAACACGAATAACGGTTTCTTTTCCTATTTCGTCGCTATTATTTAAAGCTTTAGAAACAGTAGATATAGAAACATTTAACTCTTTTGCTAGTTGTTTAAGCGTTACCATGTTTTATTATATAAATTAATACATGCAATTTACAAAACACACATGTATAATAGCAGTACAAATCGCCAAAAGACTTTACAAGCTGTTAAGAATTTCATTATAACCAAATAGCAACAATGGTAATTATATTATTAAAAATAAAATGATAGAAAAAGTACTTTATTTTAAATGTATAAATAATGAAACATTGAAATTTTTATAATTTTTGAGAAGAATTTCTAATGATGAGCTCCACATCTAAAATTTCAGTTTCTTTACTTACCCCTATATCGCCTTGCTTTATTTGACGAATTAACATACTAGAGGCCAACTGCCCCATAATAAAATCGGGCTGATTTATTGTTGTTAGCGATGGTTCTATAACAGACGAAATTGGATGATTATTAAAACCAACAACAGCAATATCGTTTGGAACAGACACGCCTTGATTTTTTAAATATTTCATGGCACCAATAGCAGCTGTATCGTTAGATGAAAACAAACCATCTACCTGTGGTAATTTTAGCATCTGTTCTGCCAAACGAATACCTTCATTTTCAGATAAATTAGAAGACATACAATAATCACTTCTGTAAGTAATATTATGTTTAGCTAAAGCATCTACATAGCCCTTTTTTCTGTTTTGATATAACGCCACAGTTTCTGGCCCAGAAAAGTAAACAATATCTTTACAACCATTTAGAATAAGATGCTCTGTAGCCTTAAAACTACCCTTGTAATCGTTAATAGTTATGCTAGAGCAGTTTTCAAAATCGCAAGGCCTGTCGTAAAAAACAATAGGTCCACCGTGCGTTAAATAGGGTTTTAAATGATCTAAAGATAAGGTTTCCATAGATGTAGACAGTAAAATACCATCTACTCTATTAGCCAAAAGGGTTTCCATAATTTTCTTTTCCCTATCAAAGCTCTCTAAAGACTGGCAAATAACCACATTATATCCCTCTTGGTAGGCTGCATCCTCTATACCAGATATAATATTAGAAAAGAAATTACGCGAAATTCTAGGCACAATAACACCAATCGTATTGGTTTTGTTAGTCCTTAAATTTGAGGCTAAACTATTGCGTTGATACCCTAAAGCATGTGCCTTTTCTAATATGCGCTTTTTTGTTTTTTCAGAAACACGAGAACTATTATTTAAGGCACGAGATACCGTAGAGCTATCAATCTCTAAAGCTCTAGCAATATCGTGTATTGTTATTTGGTCATTTTTCTTCAAAAACAGAATATAATAAATGGATACTTTAAGTGTAAAAAAGAGGCTTTACAGCTCACAATATAGGAATAATTATTAGAAATACAATCGATTGTATTTCTAATAATTATTCCTATATTTACACAAAATTTTCAATCCACAATATATTATGAAAGATCAATACGAGGTTAGATATGCCGCTTCACCAAAAGACGTAAAAAAATACGATACTCAAGAGTTAAGAGATGAGTTTTTAATTAAAAACATCCTACAAGAAGACAAGCTAAGCTTAGTGTACTCTCACTATGATAGATTTATTACTGGTGGTGTAATACCAGTAAACAAAACCATAAAACTAGATAGTATTGACCCGCTTAAGGCCGAAAACTTTCTAGATCGTAGAGAATTAGGAATCATTAATATAGGTGGTACTGGTACAGTAACTGTAGATGGTACAGAATATGTGCTAGACGAAAAGGAAGCACTTTACATAGGACAAGGTAACAAAAACGTGACTTTTAAGAGTGCAAATGCACAGTCTCCTGCTAAATTTTACATGAACTCTACGCCTGCTAACAAAGCATTTCCAACAAAGAAAATTGGAATTAAAGATGTAGAAGTTGTAGAATTAGGAGCTCCTGAAACTGCAAACGCAAGAACACTTAGAAAATATATTGTAAACAGTGTTGTAGAAGTATGCCAATTACAAATGGGTATGACATCTTTAAAGCCTGGTAGTGTATGGAATACAATGCCAGCACACGTTCACGACAGACGTATGGAAGTATATTTCTACTTCGAAGTACCAGAAAACCAAGCGGTGTCTCACTTTATGGGAGAAACAACAGAAACAAGACATATTTGGATGCAAAATGAAGAAGCTGTAATTTCTCCGCCATGGTCTATTCACTCTGGTTCTGGTACAAGTAACTACAGTTTTATTTGGGGTATGGCTGGTGAAAACTTAGACTACTCGGATATGGATGTCGCTAAAATAACTGAATTAAGATAATCTAAACCAACAGAAATTTATGTCTATAAATTTATTTAATTTAACAGGTAAAGTTGCTCTTGTAACAGGTGGAACTCACGGTTTAGGACAAGCCATGGCTACAGGTCTTGGTAACGCAGGTGCTACTCTAGTTATTAACGGAGCTTCGTCTCAAGAAAAACTAGATAAAGCAGTTGCATATTACAAGTCTTTAGGTCTTAATGCTCACGGTTATTTATTTGATGTTACTAATGAAGCACAAGTAATAGCAAACATTAGTAAAATAGAACAAGAAGTTGGTAATATTGACATTCTTGTTAATAACGCTGGTATTATAAAAAGAACACCTCTAGAAGATATGGAGGTTGCAGATTTTGAGCAAGTACTTAAAGTAGATTTAGTAAGCCCTTTTATAGTATCTAAACATGTTGTAAAAGGCATGATTGCTAGAAAAGAAGGTAAAATTATAAACATTTGCTCTATGATGAGTGAATTAGGTCGTAACACAGTTGCTGCTTATGCCGCAGCAAAAGGCGGACTAAAAATGTTAACCCGTAATATGGCCACAGAGTGGGCTAAGCACAATATCCAGATTAATGGTATTGGACCTGGCTACTTTGCAACGAGCCAAACGGCACCTATTCGTGTAGATGGGCATCCATTTAACGACTTTATAGTAGGTAGAACTCCTGCTGGTCGTTGGGGAGATCCAGACGATTTACAAGGTGCTGCTATATTTTTAGCATCAGAAGCAAGTAAGTTTGTAAACGGACAAATTGTTTATGTAGATGGTGGTATACTAGCTACTATAGGTAAGCCTGCAAACGAATCATAATTAAAGTATTAAAAAAAACACCCATAACTATGTGTCTGCATAATGGGTGTTTTTTTATGCACGAATAATAACATTTTAACATCTAAACACATGAAAGCCAACAAAGTACTTTTCACACTTTTATCTATAGGTTTATTATCGTCTTGTTCTAGACAAATAACAGGGCCTTTGGTAAAAATTAATAACCCTATAGACATACAAAGATCATTAGAAACTGTAGAGCTTTCAAAATCATTTTTAAATATTAAAAATTTAGATGCTTATGGTGTAAAGGATATTAAAACAAATAAAATAATAGTATCTCAACTTGTAGACAACGATAATAATGGGTCTATGGATGCTATTTTATTTCAAGCCAATGTACCTGCAAAAGCGTCTAGTACTTATCAAGTTGTTAAACTAAATAAAGAAGATCAGCCCGAGGCTAAACTGGTATGTTATTCTAGATTTGTTCCAGAACGCACCGACGATTATGCTTGGGAAAACGATAAAGTTGCTTTTAGAATATTTGGACCTAACGCACAATATCGTACAGAAAACAAACTTAAACAAGGTACATTATCTAGTGGTGTAGATGCTTGGTTAAAACGAGTAGACTATCCAATTATTAACTCTTGGTATGCTAGAAACACAAAAAAAAGAGGCGCTTATCATCATGATATTGGTGAGGGTTTAGACAATTTTCATGTAGGTGTTAGCCGTGGTGTTGGTGGTATAGCTTACAAAAAAGACAGCACCTATTACTTGTCTAAAAACTTTACAAAATGGAAAACCATAACAACAGGCCCTATTAGAACTAGTTTTTATGTAGAATATGCTAACTGGGGACCAGAAGGGCAAATTAAAGAATCTAGAATTATTAGTTTAGACAAGGGGAATAACCTTACTAAATTCGATATTAATATTGAAGGTGTAAACACCGTATCTGCCGGTTTAACATTACACGAAAAGGACGGCGTTGTATCATCAAAAGAAAATCAACCTTGGTTAAACTATTGGCAGCCTCACCCAGACTCAGAGTTGGGTACTGCTATTGTAACCACAACGAAGTATTATGCTGGCCAAGAAAAATACGATGTAGAGGCTAAAGATCTTAGTAATGCCTATGCGCATTTAAAGGTAATAAATAATAAAGTCGTTTACTATGCAGGGTTTGCATGGTCTACAAGCGGACAATTTAAAAACAAAGCAG
>CALHCQ010000035.1 GCA_937936645.1 uncultured Algibacter sp. | reverse complement strand
GTATCTTTATTATGATTTTTTATAGAGTTAATTAACCATTTTTTATCTTTCTTGGAAGCATGATTTAAAACATAAATTAATGGCAATGTCATTTTTTGCTCTTTAATATCTATACCTGTAGGTTTACCTATTTTAGCATCTCCATAGTCAAACAAATCATCTTTAATTTGAAAAGCCATACCAATTAGTTCTCCAAATTTTCTCATGTTTTCCACATGTTTAGAGTCTGGTTTAACAGATGCTGCTCCTAAACTGCAACAGGCCGCAATAAGTGTTGCTGTTTTTTGCCTAATTATTTCGTAATAAATAGCCTCTGTAATATCTAATTTTCTTGCTTTTTCTATTTGCAATAATTCACCTTCGCTCATTTCACGAACAGCTACAGATATAATTTTAAGTAAATCGAAATCAGCATTATCTATAGATAAAAGTAACCCTTTAGATAATAAAAAGTCGCCTATTAATACTGCTATTTTATTTTTCCATAACGCGTTTACCGAAAAAAAGCCACGTCTTTGATTGCTATCGTCTACAACATCATCATGAACTAAAGTAGCTGTATGTATAAGCTCTATAACAGATGCACCACGGTATGTACGTTCGCACACCTCACCATTAGATACCATTTTAGACACTAAAAAAACAAACATAGGCCGCATTTGTTTGCCTTTACGGTTAACAATATAATGCGTAATTCTATTTAACAAGGCTACTTTACTAGACATGGAAAGCTGAAACTTTTGCTCGAAAAGTTCCATTTCGTATAGTATAGGCTGCTTTATTTGTTCTACTATCTTCATAATAACTAGCTATTAAACACCTGCGTTAATCGTTAACGAATTATTAGCTTTTATTTGCTAATTGTCCACATGCGGCATCGATATCTTTACCTCGGCTTCTACGTATGGTTACGGTTATATTATTTTCTTCTAAAACAGCTTGATACATATCTATAGCTTGAGAGTTTGCTTGTTGAAACTCGCCATCGTCTATAGGGTTATATTCTATTAAATTAACTTTACTAGGTGCAAATTTGCAAAATGTTACCAAAGCATCGACATCTTTACGCTTATCATTTATGCCTTTCCAAACGACATATTCATAGGTTATTCTATTTTTTGTTTTTTCGTACCAATAAATTAATGCATCTCGTAAATCTGCTAAAGGAAAAGTGGCATTAAATGGCATAATGGAAGTACGCACCTCGTCTATAGCCGAGTGTAAAGAGACGGCTAATTTAAATTTAACATCGTCGTCTGCCATTTTTTTTATCATTTTAGGCACGCCCGATGTAGATACAACAATACGTTTTGGAGACATGCCCAAACCTTCTGGCGATGTTATTTTTTCTATGGCTTTTATAACATTGTTATAATTCATGAGTGGTTCTCCCATACCCATAAAAACAATATTACTTAATGGCCTATTGTGGTAGTGCCTACTTTCATTATCGATAGCAACGACTTGATCGTAAATTTCGTCTGGATTTAAATTACGCATACGTTTTAATCGTGCTGTTGCACAAAATCTACAATCTAAACTACAACCTACCTGACTAGACACACAGGCTGTTGTTCTTGTTTTTGTTGGTATTAAAACCGACTCTACAATTAAATTATCGTGTAAACGAACTGCATTTTTTATGGTACCATCGTTACTGCGTTGCATGGTATCTACCTCGACATGGTTTATAACAAAATGAGTCTCTAACATTTGCCTTGTTTCTTTAGAAACATTTGTCATATCATCAAAACTATGTGCTGCTTTTTGCCAAAGCCACTCGTATACTTGATTGCCACGAAATGCTTTATCGCCTTGTTGTACAAAGAATTCTCTTAAGGCTTCTTTTGTTAAGGCGCGTATGTCTTTTTTCTTAATATCCATGTCTTTGCAAAAATAGTGAATGCTTTGCCGAATTACGATTTTTGATTTATGAAAATAATATTCTAAGTGTTTTTTAAATGAAATAAAAAAGCCTCTACAATTTATGTAGAGGCTTTTTTTATAGTGTGTCCCATTAATTATATAATTAACATAGCATCGCCATAACTGTAAAACTTATACTTTTCTTTTACAGCTTCTTCGTATGCTTTTTTAGCAAATTCGTGACCTGCAAATGCAGATATCATCATTAATAATGTAGACTTTGGTGTATGAAAGTTGGTAATCATACAGTTTGCAATACTAAAATCGTAAGGAGGAAATATAAACTTATTAGTCCAACCGTCGGCTTCGTTTAACATTCCGTTAGACGATACGGCACTTTCTATAGCTCGCATAGCCGTAGTACCTACAGCACAAATACGTTTTTTATTTTGTTTTCCTGTGTTAATAATATCTACCGCTTTGGCATCAATTTTTAACTCTTCGCTATCCATTTTATGTTTAGACAAATCTTCTACTTCTACAGCATTAAAAGTTCCTAAACCTACGTGTAATGTTACCTCAGCAAAATTAACGCCTTTTATTTCTAAACGCTTTAAAAGGTGTCTAGAAAAGTGTAAACCAGCTGTTGGTGCTGCTACAGCGCCTTCATTTTTTGCAAAAATTGTTTGGTAACGTTCTTCGTCTTCTGGTTCTACATCTCTTTTTATGTACTTAGGTAGTGGTGTTTCTCCTAGTTCGGTTAATTTTTTTCTAAACTCTTCGTAAGATCCGTCATAAAGAAAACGTAGGGTACGTCCTCTAGATGTTGTATTATCTATAACCTCTGCAACTAATGTTTCGTCGTCACCAAAATATAATTTATTTCCTATTCTTATTTTTCGTGCTGGATCGACTAAAACATCCCACAAGCGCTGCTCTTCATTTAATTCTCTTAATAAGAAAACTTCTATTCTTGCACCTGTTTTTTCTTTGTTACCATATAATCTGGCAGGAAACACTTTAGTGTTATTAAGAATCATGACATCGTCTTCATCGAAATAATCTATAACATCTTTAAATAACTTGTGTTCTATTGTTTGGTTTTTTCTGTCTAATACCATTAAACGAGATTCATCTCTGTTTTCTGAAGGGTATTCGGCTAAAAGTTCCTCTGGTAATTCGAAACCAAAATTTGATAATTTCATAGTCTGTGTATAAACTTTTTTAAAGGATGATTGCAAATATACAATCTGCAGGTAGGCCTTGTCAAGTATTTAAGTGTTTATTATTTAGTTATTTGATATCCTATGGCCTGTAAGTCTTCCCAAAATGTTGGATATGATTTAGACACGACATCTGCAGCCTCTATAACAAGGTCTGTTTTTAAAGCCAATGGAGCAAAAGCCATAGCCATTCTATGGTCGTTATATGTTGCTATAGACACCATATTTTTTATAGTTGTAGACGCCTTTAAGTGTAGCGATTTATCTGTAATATCTACAAAACCACCTAACTTTTCTATCTCCGTTTTTAAAGCAACAAGCCTATCGGTTTCTTTAATTTTTAAAGTATGCAAGCCCGTTAAATCGCAAGACATACCTAAAGCAAAGCAACTTACGGCTATAGTTTGTGCTATATCGGGTGCGTTTTTTAAGTCTAGTGTTAAAGTGCTATGGTGTGCAGCTACCTTTTTTAGAACGACGCTGTTTTTATTAAAATGTGTTTCTACACCAAAATTCTTGTAAATATCCACTAATGTAGAGTCTCCTTGTAAAGAATTTTGTTTGTATGATGATAATGTAATTTCTGTACCTATCTCGCTTAAAGCAGCAAGACTAAAGTAATAGGATGCCGAAGACCAATCGGACTCTACCGTTAAATTGGTTGTCTTTAAAGCATCTAATTTTGGCTTTACTGTAATAACATTATTCTTAAATGTTGTATCTACTCCAATCTCATCTAACAAACTTAAGGTCATGTTTATGTATGGAATAGATGTTATTTCGCCTTCTAAAGTTAACTCTAAACCATTCTCTAATTTTGAAGCTATAAGTAATAATGCCGATATATATTGACTACTTACATTTGCCTTTAAAGATACTTTGTGGGCATTTAATTTTTTTCCTACTATTTTTAACGGAGGAACACCTTCGTTTTCTGTATAGGTAATATGAGCGCCTAAAGCCTGTAGTGCTTCTACTAATATTTTTATTGGGCGCTCCTTCATGCGTTTAGATCCTGTTATAACAACCTCTTTACCCTCTTGCACTGCTAAAAAAGCCGTTAAGAAACGCATAGCTGTTCCTGCATGATGTATATCTATAACGTTAGAGGTCGATGCTAGAGCTTTTGTCATTAACTGACTATCGTCGGAGTTTGACACATTGCTTAGTGTTATACTAGGATATAAAGCTTGCAACAACAACAAACGATTAGATTCGCTTTTGGAACCTGTAATTTGGATAGTGGATTGCTTAGCTATTTTTGATTTTTTAAGTGTAATACTCATGATCTTACAAATGTCTTTTAAAAGAAGAACAAATTTACTTTAATTTTTTATTATTGTGGTGCCTATCGTGGTCGCGTTTACCTTTCTTATACATTCTTTTGTTAAATGCGTCTTGTAAATCGACTCCTGTTTGGTTTGCAAGGCATAAAACTACAAACATAACATCGGCTAGCTCTTCGCCTAAATCTTTATCTTTATCACTCTCTTTTTCGCTTTGCTCGCCGTAACGACGTGCTATAATACGGGCCACCTCGCCAACCTCTTCTGTTAACTGTGCCATATTAGTAAGTTCGTTAAAATAACGAACACCATGTTCTTTTATCCAATCGTCAACTTCTTTTTGTGCGTTTTGTATATCCATTTAGTTAATTATATTATATAAGAAACGAACCTTTATATGGTTTCATTTAAGGTTATTCTTTGTTTTTTGAATCTATAGCAATTGTTACTGGGCCATTATTAGTTAAACAAACATCCATGTGAGCTCCAAAAACACCTGTTTGTATTGGCTTACCTAATAAAGACTCTAAGGTTTTAATAAACGATAAATAAAGTGATTTTGCCACGTCTGGCCTTGCTGCTTTTGTATAACTAGGCCTATTCCCCTTTTTGGTAGAGGCGTATAATGTAAATTGGCTGACTAATATAATATCTCCGTTTGTGCTTAACAAAGACTTGTTCATAACACCATTGTCATCAATAAAAATTCTTAAATTTATTATTTTATGGCACAACCAATTTATATCGTCTTGAGTATCGGTATCTGTAATACCCAAAAAAACTAAAAGTCCGCTGTTTATTTTTGCGACCTCTTGTTTATTTACTGTTACTGAAGCATCAAGAACCTTTTGAATAACAATTTTCATGAACTAAGATTTAGTTGTTATCCCAAATATCGGTACGGTAATGCTCGTTCTCGCCTTCTAGAATTTGTAAATAACTACGATACCTAGAAAACTCTATCTCTTCATTATCTAAGGCTTGCTTAACGGCACATTTAGGCTCTTTAACGTGTAAACAATTATTAAATTTACAGTCTTGTTTTAGTTTAAAAAATTCTGGAAAATAATCACCTATTTCTTCCTTTTCCATATCAACTACCCCAAATCCTTTTATACCTGGCGTATCTATTATTTTAGCTCCAAAACTTAAGTCGAACATTTCTGCAAACGTAGTAGTATGCTGCCCTTGCATGTGCTGTGTAGATATTTCTTTGGTTTTTATATTTAAAGTAGGCTCTATATAATTTAATAATGTCGATTTACCAACCCCAGAATGTCCAGAAAACATACTAACCTTACCATGCATTAAAGATTTTACTTTATCTATATTTTTTCCTGTTTTTGCAGACACACCAATGCATTGGTAACCAATTTTCCTGTAAACGTGAGCTAAGTATTTAACTTCGTTTAAGGTTTCCTGGTCGTAAGTATCTATTTTGTTAAACAGTAGCACCGTTTTTATGGCATAAGCATTTGCTGTAACTAAAAATCGGTCTATAAAACTTGTTAATGTTGGCGGATTGTTTATGGTTATCATTAAAAACACCTGATCTATATTTGCAGATATAATATGTGTTTGTTTTGATAAATTAACCGATTTTCTAACAATATAATTAGTCCTGTCGTGTATGTAGTTAATAACACCGGTATCTTTATTATTATCGGTTTCAAGCTCAAAATCTACAACATCGCCAACGGCAATGGGGTTTGTACTTTTTATTCCTTTAATACGAAATTTACCTTTTATACGGCACTCGTAAATATCGCCTAATTGCGTTTTTACGGTATACCAACTTCCTGTAGATTTATAAACTAGTCCTGTCATTTATATAGTTAAGTTACAAAATAACAATTTTTTAATTAAACTTAATTAAAGAATGTATTCTTTTTTTGGTACTAAACATATTTACAGTTACTTAAAAAAAGCAAAAAAGTCTCGCTAATTGCGAGACTTTTTTTAATACTAATAATATAATGTATTATCCGTTAATCACTTTATCTTGGTGATTAATAGACTCTTGATGAACAGCTTTAAACATTTTTAAAATAAACTCTTCGCTTAAACCTTGTTTCTCACCTTCTAAAACCATTTTTCCTAAAATTTCGTTCCAACGCTTAGACTGTAAAACAGCTACGTTTTTAGATTTTTTAAGAGCTCCAATACCATCGGCAGCTTTCATTCTTTTACCTAATAAGTCGATAATTTGATTATCTACAACATCTATTTGCGCTCTAAGTGTATTTAACGCTTTATTGTAATCTTCTTCATCATTACCTTCTTTTCTTATTTTCAAATCTTTCATGATTTGAACTAGAGTTTCTGGTGTTACTTGCTGTGCTGCATCACTCCATGCATTTTCTGGATCGTAATGAGTTTCTATCATTAACCCGTCGAAGTTTAAATCTAAAGCTTCTTGAGACACTTCCATAATCATATCTCTTTTTCCTGTAATGTGAGATGGATCGTTTATTAATGGAATATCTGGGTATTTGTTTTGAAACTCTATAGCTAATTGCCATTCTGGAGTGTTACGGTATTTTGTTTTCTCGTATGTAGAGAATCCTCTGTGTATAGCTCCAATATTTTTAACACCAGATGCATAGATTCTTTCTATACCTCCTAACCATAAAGCTAAGTCTGGGTTTACTGGGTTTTTAATTAACACAGGCTTGTCTGTACCTTGTAATGCATCTGCAATTTCTTGCATAATGAATGGCGATACTGTAGAACGTGCTCCAATCCATAATAAATCTATATCATGCTCTAAAGCTAATTTTACGTGAGCAGCGTTTGCAACTTCTGTACAAACTTTCATTCCTGTTTCTGCTTTTACTTTTTGTAACCATTTTAAACCTAATGCTCCAACACCTTCGAACATACCTGGACGCGTTCTTGGCTTCCATATACCTGCTCTAAAGTAACTAACATCAGTATCTTTTAACTCGTGTGCAATTTTTAATACTTGCTCTTCTGTTTCTGCGCTACAAGGTCCTGCTATTACTAATGGATGATCTAATTTTAAATCATCTAACCAGGTTCTCATTTCTTTTGTGTTTTCCATAATATTTAATAAAATTTCAAAAATCAAACTCCAAATCCCAAACCGTTATATGTTTTTAATTGGAATTTAAAATTTTAATGTTGGGATTTGTTTTAATTAATTCCGTTAAGAATATCTTTTATATGATTTGTACTTTTCATTTCGGTGTAAATTGCTTCAAAATTGTCATCTTTTAAAAACTCTTTAAACCGTGTTAAATTTGTTATATACTCTTCTAATGTTTCTACAACATTACTTTTATTTTGTTTAAAAATAGGAGTCCACATTTCTGGCGAACTTTTTGCTAATCTAACTGTAGAGGCAAATCCACTACCTGCCATATCGAAAATATCGCGTTCGTTACGCTCTTTATCTATAACTGTTTTACCTAACATAAAGGCACTAATATGCGATAAATGCGATACGTAAGCAATGTGTTTATCATGATCTGCAGGATTCATGTAACGCATACGCATACCTATATCTCCAAATAATTTTAATGCTTTTTCTTGTAATTTAAATGTTGTTTTTTCTATTTCGCAAACAATATTTGTTTTACCATTAAACAAACCTGCTATGGCTGCTGTAGGTCCAGAATGCTCTGTTCCTGCTATAGGGTGCATGGCTAGAAAATTTCTTCTTTTAGGATGATTTTCTACGGCTTTACAAATATCTACTTTAGTAGAGCCAGCGTCTACAACCAAAGCTGTATCTGGTATTTTATCTAGTATGGTAGGTAATAATTTTACAGTAGCATCTACAGGTATAGAAACAATAACCAAATCGGCGTTAACAAGGTCGTCTAGAGTGGCTTTCTTATCTATTAAATTTAGAGATAGTGCCTGCTCTAGTGTAGCATCCTTTCTACTAATACCATGAATAATCGCATCTGGATTATTCTTTTTGATATCAATAGCAAGACTTCCTCCTATTAAACCTACTCCTATGGCGTAAATGTTTTTCATACTCTTTTTACTATTGTACTCCTGTACGTGCTCGCTAAATTATTTTTTTAACTTTTAATATCTTATTAAAACGCTTTATACGATTAACTTAATCGTTGTATGGCGGTTTTTAGCATCTCTTCTTGTGCACACAATGAAAATCTAATATAACCCTCGCCTTGTGTTCCAAAAATAGTTCCTGGTGTTATAAACACATATTTCTCTTTTAAAATAGAATCTATAAATTGCTCTGCTTTAATACCGCTTGGTAATTTAGCCCAAACAAAAAGACCCGAAGCGTTTTTATCGTAGGTGCAGTTTAAAGTTTCGGCTAGTTTCCAGACTAAATCACGTCGTTGTTTATACACTTTGTTTAAATTAGTAAACCAAGTGTCTGTACATTTTAAAGCTTCTATAGCACCTTTTTGTACGCCATAAAACATACCAGAATCCATATTACTCTTAACTTTTAAAACGGCATTAATATGTTTCTGGCTTCCTAAAACCATGCCCACACGCCAACCTGCCATGTTAAAGGTTTTACTAAGCGAATTTAACTCTAAACAAACCTCTTTAGCATCTGGAAAACTTAATATACTTTTTGGGTTATCGTTTAATATAAAACTATACGGATTGTCGTTAACTATTAAAATATCGTGCTTTTTACCAAACGCTATAAGCGCTTTAAAAACCTGTTCTGTAGGCTTTGCGCCTGTTGGCATGTGCGGGTAGTTTACCCACATTAACTTAACATTACTTAAATCTTGCTGCTCTATAGCTTCTAAATCTGGCATCCAATGGTTAGATGCGTCTAAATTATAAAGCATAGCCTTAGCGCCAACAAGTTTGGTTACCGATTGGTATGTTGGATACCCTGGGTTAGGTATTAAAACGCCATCGCCTTCGTTTAAGTAAGCTAAAGAAATATGCATTATACCTTCCTTACTACCCATTAACGGTAGCACTTCTTGGTTAGCATCTACAGTAACATTAAATTGATTTTTATAAAAACTAGCTATAGCTTGTCTTAATTCTGGAAGTCCCTGGTAACCTTGGTATTTGTGCGCACCCGCATCGGTTAATGCAGCTTGTATTGCTGTTATAACCTCTGGTGGTGGTGGTAAATCTGGACTACCAATGCCTAGATTTATTACAGGCTTACCATCTGCAATTAAGCCATTTACTTCTCGTAATTTTTTAGAGAAATAATACTCCTCTACGGTACTTAATCGTTTAGCGACTTCTATCATAATTTCGCGTTTTTATAGGTGCCTAATATTTTAAATCCGGGTGCCATGATGTCTAGTATAGACTTTGCTTTTTTAAATGCCGAGCTACTATCAAAAGTAACATCTACAAAAAAAGCGTACTTCCATGGGGTTTCTATTATGGGTAACGATTGTATTTTTGTTAAATTCAATTTACAATCGCTCATTACGTTAAGTATTGCTGCTAAACTACCACGTTTATGATCTGCTTCAAACTTAATAGATGCTTTATTTATATCATTTGTAATAGCACTACTATCTTTACGCTTTACAATAACAAAGCGCGTTTCGTTTGTTTTTATAGTTTGTATACTGTGTGCTAATATTTGCAGTTCAAATATTTGGGCAGCCATAGTACTTGCTATAGCGCCTATACCTTTTAGGTTATTTGCTTTAATACGCTCGGCAACTTCGGCAGTATCTTTGTCTTCTACTAATTTTATATGTGGATATTGTTTAAAAAAAGCTTTACACTGTAACAAAGCCATTGGGTGAGAATAGACTTCTTTTATATCGTTTATGCTTTGATTAGGTAATACCATTAAATTATGTTGTATGTCTAAATAATGTTCTCCCACAATTTGTAAATCATGACTATCTATTAAAGCATAATTAGGTATGATGGAGCCTGCTATAGAATTTTCTAGAGCCATAATAGCTACATCGCATTCTTTTGATATAAGAGCATCTACAGTACTATCGAACGTTAAACACTCGATAATAGCAACAGGATTTTCAAAAAATTGTTTAGACACAATATCGTGAAATGACCCTCTTACCCCTTGTATTGCTACTTTTTTATTCAATATTCTATATTTAAATTTTAAACGTTTTTAATTCATTTTA
Organism: uncultured Algibacter sp.; assembly: GCA_937936645.1. GTDB lineage: Bacteria > Bacteroidota > Bacteroidia > Flavobacteriales > Flavobacteriaceae > Postechiella. The sequence continues at coordinate 20,068 of CALHCQ010000035.1, read as the reverse complement.
CACAACCAACTTAAAACAAAAAAAGTCTCGATTTTCATCGAGACTTATATTAAATTTATTTTAGCTAAATTACACATACAAAGTCTCGATTCCTTTACTAAAAAAGAAATAAAAAAAGTTTCTAAAATATGTATAATCTAATTGTGTTTTCATAATAGGCTGCTAAAGTAATTATTATTTTAGTAAATAAAAATGTAATATTTGTTTTTTTTTGATAAAAGCAAAATAATTAAAGATTTAACAGTAAAAATTACTTTATGTTATATTATTGCTATTTTTGAAAAAAACGATACACAGATGTCTATAGAGGTAAAAGCAGTTACTAAGACTTACAATAATAAAAATGCACTTAACAATATATCCTTTAAAGTTAACAACCCAGAAATAGTTGGTTTCTTAGGCCCTAACGGTGCTGGGAAGTCGACGATGATGAAAATTATAACAAGCTACATTACCGCAAATAGTGGCGAGGTTATTGTTAATGGTTATAATACCAAAACACACCCTAAAGCGGTACAAAGTAGTGTTGGTTATTTACCAGAAAACAACCCTTTATATCCAGATATGTATGTTAAAGAGTATTTAAGCTTTAACGCAAATTTACACCAAGTTAATAAAGAGCAAATAGATCGTGTTATAGAGCAAACAGGCTTAACACCAGAAGCGCATAAAAAAATAGGACAACTCTCTAAAGGTTATAAACAACGTGTTGGTCTTGCTAATGCACTGCTACACGATCCAGAAGTTTTAATACTAGATGAACCAACAACAGGTTTAGACCCAAACCAACTTATAGATATTAGACATTTAATAAAAACCATAGGTAAAAAGAAAACTGTTTTTCTATCGACTCATATTATGCAAGAAGTAGAAGCTATGTGCGACCGTGTTATCATAATTAATAAAGGAGAAATTGTTGCCAATAAAACACTCGCTAATTTACGCGACAGCAAAAAACAAATAGTTGTTGTAGAGTTCGATTACCGTGTAGAAGATGCTTTTTTATACAAACTACCACAAGTGGAACAGGTTACTAACCCTAACGGATTTATTTACGAAATAACTTTTAAAACAACAGTAGATATGCGTGCTCATGTATTCGATTTTGCTCATGACAATGAACTAAAAATACTTCAGCTTAATCAAAAAAACACGAGTTTAGAAAATTTATTTACAGAGCTTACTAGCCTTTAAAAAAACTATAAAACATTTAATTAAGAATAAGTTTACCTTTAAAAATAAGATCGACATCTACCAAGGGCGGATTATTTTTTAAAACAACACGACCCGTACTAGAAATACGACCTCGTAATGACTCTTGCGGATTTATAATAATATCGTTTGTACCTCTATGATTTACAAATACGTTTAAAGCCCATAAATTGGCACCTTCAAACCGGCCATCTCCAGAGGCGTATTGCACATTTAAACTATTTGTTTTTCCAGAAACATAACAATGCGATAAGTTATTAAAAACAACACGCAACATGTTATTATCTATTTCTAATCTAAAATCTCCAACGGTAAAACTATCTTTATCAAAAAAATCTTCAGACAAAAGCGTTAAATTGGGATAAGTCAACACGCCATTAGAGCGAATATCAAACTGGGTTGAACTTCTTATTTCTGTAATATTAGGCGAGGTTACAAAAATTTTAGTAACCCCAGCCTCTCTCACATCATTACAAGTATTGTTGTTAGTAAGTACAAGCTGACTTTCTATTATTTTTACATCAATATCGTTAATTAAATTTTCGCCCGTTTGCACCCTAACTCGGTGTTCTTGCCCTTCGGATAAAATAAGCGCTACATCTCTATTTACCAATATCCTAGAAAATGTACCAACTGTAAAATCTTGGTTTATTATACGTCCAGAAGCGTCAAAACAATCTCCAATATCTTTTACATTACAAGACATTAGTAAAAATAAACAAACTACAATACAACCTATACTTCTCATAATCTAACTCCAATACCAAATTCTATAGCCTCTGCTTTTGCCCCATGAGACTTTATAGCTATGTTAGTAAAAAATCTATTTGTAAAATAATATTTTAATCCTGCGCGTAAATACACTCTACCTTCAAAATCAAAAGGATAATACACGTAATATCCCACCTGCGAAATTACAGACAATTTATTAATAAACAATTCATGTCCTGCAAACACGCCAACACGCCTATAATCCTCGTCACCAGAAATATCTTCTTCTGGAAATGAAGCTCCCTTAAAAGCAATATGTGCTTTTAAAAAATTAGAAAAAAACACATCGGTTCCAAATTGCAAAGCACTTACCTTGTTAATACGTTTGTCGGCGTACATAGAAGCGACATAAAAAGGAAACTGGCTACTACCAATAACATCGCTTTGGTTTATACCTGTTCTAAATATTAAATTGTACTTAATGCGCTCTTTATAAGCTTTATCGGCCTCCCTATTTATGGTTTTTATATAATTTAAAGGCTTACTTTCTAAACTATACGTAAGTCCCACATTAAAAGCAATAGTATTTGTGCTTGTATTAGGAGCTTTTATACTGCCATTAGAATAATGAACTAAAAAAAGACCGGCCTGTAAACCAAACCGATCTATAATATATTCTTTCTTGTAATTAAGCATTAAATAAGTACTACTTAAAATAGAAGACCCAAATGCTATGTTTTTAGAATTTGTAACACGATCGTAAGGGTTTGTATTATATGCTACGCCTTGAGCAATACGAAGCAATACATTACGCTTAAAAAAGTAAAAATTATAATGCCCGTATACAGCATAATTATTACCTAAAACATCATTTTTTAAATCTTGATATACAAAAGACGCTCCGTAATCTGGATAATTAAAACGCTGCTCCCAATCCTTATTTCCATACGTTTGTTTATTCCAACTTAAAATAACGCCCTCTGGCCTGTCTTTAATAAGATGCAACAAGGTTTTATTATGCTCTGCTATGTGTCCCTTAAAATAATTGACATCAAAATAAGAGGTATTTGTTTTATCTTGTGCATAACAAAACACACAACATACCACTAAAAAGCACGTTAATAAAAACCTTTTTAAAACCATTTTAAGCTATTAAAATAAAGCCGATGCAATAGCCTTAATATTATCGCTTTTACCCATAGAGTAATAATGCAAAACAGGTACACCAGCTGCTTTTAACTCTTTAGACTGCTGTATAGCAAACTCTATACCTACTTGCCTAACCGCTTTATTATCCTTACAACCCTCTACAGCATCAATTAAATCCTGCGGCAAATCTATTTTAAACACCTGTGGTAAAACCTGTAAATGCCTTTTAACAGCAATAGGTTTAATACCCGGTATAATAGGCACATTAATACCAAATTCTTTAGCTTTCTCTACAAACTCAAAGTACTTCGCATTATCAAAAAACATTTGTGTAACCACATAATCTGCACCAGCATCTACTTTAGCTTTTAAGCGTCTTAAATCTGTAATTAAAGACGGCGCCTCCATATGTTTTTCAGGATAACCAGCCACACCAATACAAAAATCAGAGTTATGCTCTACCTTAACATCGTCGTGCAAATATTTCCCTTTATTTAAATCAGAAATTTGAGACACCAAATCGCTAGCAAAAGCATTCCCCCCTTTAACGGGTTTAAAATAAGGTTCATCCTTCATCGAGTCGCCACGCAAAGCCATAACATTATCTAAACCTAAATATTTACAATCTACCAACACATACTCGGTCTCCTCTTTTGTAAAGCCACCACACAATAAATGCGGAATAGCATCTACCCCATACTTATGCATAATGGACGCACAAATACCTACCGTACCCGGTCGCATACGCGTAATTCTTTTATCTAAAAGTCCGTTACCCTTATCAATATAAACATACTCTTCACGCGATGTAGTTACATCTATAAAAGGAGGTTTAAATTCCACTAAGGGGTCTATATTATTATATAAATCTTGAATATTTTTACCCTTTTGGGGTGGTATAACCTCGAACGAAAATAATGTTTTGCCCTTGGCATTTTTTATGTGATCTGTTACCTTCATAACTTATTTTTAATTTCCGCAACAGCGAAAACATCGTATCTCTATTTTATTTAATTGGGCGTTACCACATGGGTCGCGCTTTTCACTATATCTTTTTTTCGTACCTCAAAAAAGGATGCCGTTACAATCGCTAACGCAGTATAACCGCCATGTTTTTTTTATTGATCTGCAATATTTGGGTGCAGCCACTTTCTAGCTTTATCTTTTTTAATACCCTTACGCTCTGCATAATCTGTAATTTGATCGTCTGTCATTTTACCTAAACCAAAATACTTCGCCTCTGGATTTGCAAAATAATACCCCGAAACAGCTGCGGCAGGCCACATAGCCAAACTTTCGGTTAAAGTTACGCCTATCGTTTTTTCTACCTCTAGAAGGTCCCAAATAGTTTCTTTTTCTAGGTGGTCTGGACAAGCAGGATACCCTGGCGCAGGGCGAATACCTTTGTACGATTCTTTAATTAACTCCTCGTTACTTAAAGCTTCGTTTGCGGCATAACCCCAATGCTTCGTTCTTACCTGTTTATGTAAATATTCGGCAAAAGCCTCGGCAAATCTATCGGCTATAGCCTGAGCCATAATGGCGTTATAATCGTCATCTTTAGCCTTATAACTATCGGCTAACTCTTGTGCTCCAAAAATGGCTACACAAAAAGCGCCCATATAATCTGTTTTATTTGTAGACTCTGGCGCTACAAAATCGGCTAAAGCTAAATTTGGTATCCCCTCTCTTTTCTTTAACTGCTGCCTTAAAGTTCTAAAAACAGCTATTTCTTTGCCTTTCTTTTTAATAGCAATATCATCCTCGTTAATACTGTTAGCCTCAAATAATCCAAAAACAGCTTTAGGTTTTAATAGTTGTTTCGCTATAATTTCTTTAAGCATGCCTTGTGCATCTTCGAACAACTGTGTCGCTTGCTCGCCAACAACCTTATCTGTTAGAATTTCTGGATATTTACCATGCAAATCCCAAGAAATAAAAAACGGACGCCAATCTATAAACGGTAATAATTCTTTTAAACTTAATTGTTGTAAAACCTGTGTTCCTAAAGCATTTGGCTTTACAATACTAGACGTATTCCAGTCTATTTTATATTTCCTGTTTCGAGCTTCGTTAATAGATATGTATGATTTTTCTTTGCCACGCTTTAAAAACTTGGTACGAAATTCATCATAATCCTTTTTCATTTTTATAACATAATCCTTAGACGATTTTTCGTTTAATAAATCGCCAACAACCGTTACTGCTCTAGACGCATCGTTTACATGCACTACAGCATTGTTATATTGTGTATCTATTTTTACAGCCGTGTGCGCTTTAGATGTTGTAGCACCACCAATAAGTAAAGGAATAGAAAAGTTTTGCCTTTGCATTTCTTTAGCCAAGTACACCATTTCGTCTAAAGACGGCGTAATTAAACCCGACAAGCCAATGGCATCTACACGTTCGCTTATAGCGGTTTCTATAATTTTTTCTGGGGGTACCATAACCCCTAAATCAACAATATCATAATTATTACATGCCAAAACAACGCTAACAATATTTTTACCAATATCGTGCACGTCTCCTTTTACTGTAGCCATTAAAATTTTACCAACAGGCTCTTGTTTATCACCTTTTTCGGCTTCTATAAACGGATTTAAATAGCCTACTGCTTTTTTCATAACACGAGCCGATTTTACTACTTGAGGCAAAAACATTTTTCCTGCTCCAAATAAATCGCCAACCACGTTCATGCCAATCATTAAATGCCCTTCTATAACCTCTATAGGTTTACTGGCTTGTTGTCTAGCTTCCTCTACATCTTCTATTATAAAGGCATCTATTCCCTTTACTAAAGCATGAGTTATTCTGTCTTGTATAGGGTTTTCGCGCCAAGACATATCTAAAACCTTCTCCTTTTTAGAGCCTTTTACAGTCTCTGCAAAGTCTAACAAACGCTCTGTTGCATCTTCGCGTCTATCTAAAATAACATCTTCTACATGCTCTAATAAATCTTTTGGTATATCGTCGTAAACCTCTAATAAAGCAGGGTTAACAATACCCATATTTAGTCCTGCCTGAATGGCATAATATAAAAATACCGAGTGCATAGCTTCACGTACCCCGTCATTCCCTCTAAAAGAAAACGACACGTTACTTACACCTCCACTAACACTAACATTTTCTAGATTTTGACGCACCCATCTGGTAGCTTCTATAAAATCTATAGCATTACGCCTGTGCTCGTCCATACCGGTAGCAACAGGAAATATATTTAAATCGAAAATAATATCTTCGGACGGGAAACCTACTTTATTAACAAGCACATCGTAAGAGCGTTTTGCAATTTCTATACGCCTGTCGTAATTATCGGCTTGACCGACCTCATCGAAAGCCATGACTATTACAGCAGCACCGTAACGTTTTATTTGTTTAGCTTCCCAAATAAATTTTTCTTCTCCTTCTTTTAAAGAAATAGAATTTACAACACACTTACCTTGTACTACCTGTAAGCCTGCTTCTATAATATCCCACTTAGAGCTGTCTATCATAATAGGCACTCTACAAATATCTGGTTCGGCAGCAATTAAGTTTAAAAAACGCACCATAGATTCTTTACCATCTATAAGTCCGTCGTCCATATTAATATCTATAATTTGCGCACCACCATCTACTTGGTGTCTTGCAATGTCTAGAGCCTCGTCGAATTTCTCTTCTTTAATTAATCTTAAAAACTTACGAGAACCAGCAACATTAGTACGCTCGCCTACATTTATAAAATTACTGTTTTCGTTTAAAACCAAAGGTTCTAAACCAGATAATTTCATATATTTTGTTTGCTTTATTTTCATTACTTGAAATATTCTATTAATAAGATACTATGCGCAAATATTTTTAAATTAAATGTAAAAACTACTATTTCTAATAATTTTTACATTTAATTTAATCGTGTATACGTGGTTTATATTTTGCTGCAAGATTTGCAATAACTTTAATATGCTCTGGCGATGTACCACAGCAACCTCCTATAATATTTATTAAATCTTTTTTAAGATATTCTTCTATTTGTTCGCCCATTTCTTCTGGTGTTTCATCGTATTCGCCAAATGCGTTTGGTAATCCTGCATTTGGGTGCGCCGATGTTGCGAAGTCTGTTTTACCAGCTATAGCTTCTAAATGGGGTTGTAATAAATTGGCACCTAAGGCACAATTAAACCCTACCGATAATAATGGAATATGAGACACCGATATTAAAAAGGCTTCTGCTGTTTGCCCAGATAATGTTCTTCCAGAGGCATCTGTTATTGTACCACTTAGCATAACGGGAATATCTATTTTACGCTCGTCTTTAACTTCTTCTATGGCAAATAATGCTGCTTTAGCATTTAAGGTGTCGAATACTGTTTCTACAAGTAATAAATCGGAACCTCCATCCATTAAAGCTTCTACCTGTTGCTTGTATGCCACTCTTAACTCGTCGAATGTTACGGCCCTGTAACCAGGATCGTTAACATCTGGCGACATACTTGCCGTTCTATTTGTTGGCCCTATAGATCCTGCTACAAAACGTGGTTTGTGTGGTTCTTTGGCTGTATATTGGTCTGCAACTTCTTTTGCTATTTTAGCCGATTGATAGTTTAGCTCGTACACCAAATCTTCCATTTGGTAATCGGCCATTGCTATGGTTGTTCCAGAAAAAGTATTGGTTTCTATAATATCGGCACCAGCATCAAAATACTTAGCATGTATGGTTTTTATAGCCTCTGGTTGGGTAATAGATAGTAAATCATTATTACCTTGAAGCGGTGTTGGATAGTCTTTAAAGCGTTCGCCTCTAAAATCTTCTTCTGTAAATTTATAGGCTTGTAACATGGTACCCATAGCACCATCTAGCACTAAGATACGTTGTTTTAATGCTTCTCTTATTTTTGACATTTTTTAAAATTGTTTTACAACTATAGTCTTTATAAGTCTTGTTGTATTATTATAGAAGCACCATCAAGAAAAGCTAAAAAAAATACTTTTCGTTATCTGCATAATTAGTGGTACTAATTAGTAGAACGTAGCACCTTCTTTACAAGCTAAAGGGTTGCCAAGGCTTCATTGGGTCTATTCCCTATACCTTTCTTGATAACACTATTAATTACCGTACAAAAGTACTAACTATATTCTTTTATTCACACTAAAATGATATAAATTAACATATTGTAATTACTCGAACAATGTAGATGATAAATAGCGATCGCCCCTATCGCAAATTATAGCAACGACGACGCCCTGATCTAAAGACTCGGCAATTTGTAAGGCGCAATAGGCAGAACCACCACTGCTCATCCCTGCAAAAATACCTTCTTCTTGAGCCAACCGTTTTGTTATGGCTTTAGCATCAGCCTCGGTAACATCGACCACAATATCGACACGACTTCTATCAAAAAATTTAGGCACATACTCTGGCGACCATTTTCTAATTCCTGGTATTCTAGCCCCATCGGCTGGTTGCGCGCCTACTATTGTAATTTTCTCGTTTTTTTCTTTTAAAAACCTAGAAGTTCCCATAATTGTTCCTGTGGTCCCCATGGCCGACACAAAATGTGTTACCTCACCTTCTGTATCTCGCCAAACCTCTGGCCCAGTGGTTTTATAATGCGCCTTCCAGTTATCGTGATTTTCAAATTGATTTAAAAGCGTATACCCTTTTTCGTCTCTTAATTTAAATGCTAAATCTCTAGAGCCCTCTATACCGACATCTGCAGGTGTTAAAATGACTTCGGCGCCATAGGCACGCATAGTTTTTACACGCTCTTCGGTAGAATTTTCTGGCATAATTAACACCATATTAAGACCTAATAACTGGGCTATAAATGCTAAGGCTATACCGGTGTTACCACTTGTAGCTTCTACCAAAGTACCTCCTTTTTTTATATCGCCACGTTTTAAGGCTTCACTTATCATGTTATAAGCGGCACGATCTTTAACACTACCTCCGGGGTTGTTTCCTTCTAATTTGAAAAACAAACGAACATTTTTATTTTTTAAAATATGCGTTGCCTCTACTATTGGAGTATTTCCAATGTGATCTAATATTGTCTTACCGTATGCCATTTCTTTTCGGTCTAATTTTAATTTCTGTTTGATAGGTTACTAAAGAGTTTTCTGGTACCGACTGTGTAATCCAAACATTAGCACCTATAATGCTATTTGCGCCAATAACAATATCGCCACCTAATATAGTTGCATTTGCATATATGGTAACATTATCGTCTATTGTTGGATGTCTTTTAGTAGATGCTAAATCTTTAGAAACCTGAATACCTCCTAAGGTTACACCTTGATATATTTTCACCTGTTTCCCAATAATAGCACTCTCGCCAATAACGATACCTGTTCCATGATCTATATAAAAAGATTCTCCAATGGTTGCACCAGGATGAATATCTATACCTGTAATACCATGTATATATTCGCTCATCATTCTTGGCAAAATATGTACATTTAATTTATACACAGCATGACTTAACCTGTATATGGATATTGCATGAAACCCAGGGTAAGCCAAGTATATTTCCTCTAAGCAATGCGATGCAGGGTCATTATTTTCAAAAGCAATGGCATCTAGATCTAACTGACGTCTAATATCTGGAAGTTGAGATTTAAAATCTTGCCATTTTTCTGGAGCATTTTTAATCTTTAATTTAGACAAGATATCTAAAAAAGTCTTCTCTAAATAGTCGCCATGTGCCTCTTCTTGCTCACAATCAAATAAAGAATAAAAGAGCTTTTTTGTAAAGGTTTTTACGGTGTCTTTTAGACAAACATTATAACTTTTCATAACCGACTAGGTTTTACAAATTTTAATTTATAAAAATAAAACTTATGGTTTAAATATAGCTTTTATTTAAACATTAAATCCTGTAAGATTTAAAATCTTACAGGATTTAATGATGTACTATAATTTGTTTACAATATCTAAAAATTAGCTTATAGCTTTTACTACTGCTTTAGGCGCTTCTTTTCTAGATCCGTCGAAACCATCAATACCAGAAACTGTTGTGTATTTTAATACGTATTTTTTTCCTGGGTTTATTATTTTATATGCTGCTTGGCACATTATTGTTGCTTCGTGAAAACCACAAAGTATTAATTTTAGTTTACCAGGATAAAAGTTACCATCGCCAATAGCAAATATACCCGGTATATTTGTTTGGTAATCTAAAGCGTTATTCACCTTTATTGCATTTTTCTCTATTTCTAAGCCCCAGTTAGCAATTGGTCCTAATTTTGGCGAAAGTCCGAATAATGGAATAAAATGATCTGTTTTTAATATAACAGGCTCTTCTCCTTTTTTGGTAATTTCTATGGCTTCAACCTTACCTTCTCCAACAATATTTGTAACCTCGGCAGGTGTAATAAGGTTAATTTTTCCTGCATTTTTTAATTCTTGAACTTTTTCTACAGAATCTAAATGTCCTCTAAATTCATTACGTCTGTGTACTAAAGTAACGCTTTTTGCTACATCGGCTAAAAAGATACTCCAGTCTAGTGCAGAATCGCCACCACCAGCAATAACAACATCTTTACCGCGGTACATTTCTGGTTCTTTAATCATGTACTCTACACCATGATCTTCAAAACTTGCAAGATTTTCTAAAGCAGGTTTTCTTGGTTCAAAACTACCTAGTCCACTAGCAATAGCAACCACAGGAGCTTGGTGTTGTGTACCTTTATTTGTTGTTACAATAAACGACCCGTCTTCTTGTTTTTCTACAGTTTCTGCACGCTCTCCTAATGTAAAACCTGGCTCGAATTGTTTTCCTTGCTCTAGTAGGTTTGTTGTTAAATCGCCAGCTAAAACTTCTGGAAAACCTGGAATATCGTAAATTGGTTTTTTAGGATAAAGCTCAGAACATTGTCCGCCTGGTTGTGGTAATGCATCTATTAAATGACATTTTAACTTTAATAACCCAGCTTCGAATACTGTAAACAACCCTGTTGGTCCCGCACCTATAACAATTATATCTGTTTTAATCATTACTCTGTATTTATTTTTCTATTAATCCTTTTGTGAATTCGTTTAGTTTTTCAACCTTTTCTTCAAAGTCACCTTTTATTGTTTTTCTATACTCGTTTAAATTCTTAACCAAATCGTCTACATTTTCTGGAATAACATGCTCAAAAAATTGACGTAATCGTTTGGCTGTTGTAGGCGATTTACCATTGGTAGATATAGCAACCTTAACATTACCTTTGGTTACAATACCACCCATATAAAAATCGCAATACGGCGGGTTATCGGCCACATTAACTAATTTTGCCTGCGCTCTACAGTCTTTCCAGACTTGTACATTAACTTCAGGAATATCGGTTGTAGCAACCACCATATGCCTTCCATCTAAATATTGTGGTTTATACACATCCTCTATTAAAGTAACACATCCTTTTTTGGCTAAAGTAATAGTCCCTTCTCTAAACATAGGCGACACCATAGTTACATGAGCATCTGGACTAGATTTTAGTAAAAAAGTCAGTTTTTCTTCGGCCACGTTTCCTCCTCCAACAATAAGCACGTTTAAGCTTTTTGTTTTTAAAAAAATAGGATATAAATTATTACGCTCCTTCTCTTTATGTAGCGAAGCATGATTTAGATCTAAAGTTGTTGTTTCAACAGTTTCCTTTTTCATGACTCTTTAGTTATTTGGTTATAAATAGAACTTAAAACAGCGCGCTCTTTAACAACATGTCCAATAACAATAATAGCTGGATTGGCTAGTGCTTTGCTAGCAACGACCTGCTCTATGGTTTCTATAGTACCAATACCCACTTGCTGGTTGGCACGAGTACCATTTTGAATTATTGCTACAGACAAGTCTTGCTTACCTTCACTACAAAACGTTTTTACAATTTCTGATAGCTTACTCATACCCATTAAAATAACTACGGTTGCTGTAGATTTTGCAGCTAGAGCCACATCTTTAGACAATTCGTGTTTTTTTGTAGTACCAGTAATTACCCAAAAACTCTCCGACGCACCACGCTTTGTTAAAGGTATACCTTGATAAGCCGGCACTGCAATAGATGACGAAATACCGGGTACAACATAGGTTTCTAAACCAAAGGGTCTTACATAATCTATCTCTTCTGCACCACGACCAAATATAAAAGGGTCGCCACCTTTTAAACGAACAACATGTCCTTTCTCTTTAGCCTTAGTTACAATAAGATCGTTTATTTGTTCTTGCTGAAACGCATAACACCCTCTACGCTTACCAACAAATATTAACTCTGCATCTTTTGGTGCATACTTTAATAAAGCTTCGTTAATAAGCGCGTCATATAATACCACATTTGCAGCCTCTATAGCCTTAATTGCTTTAAGCGTAATTAAATCTTCATCGCCAGGGCCAGCACCTACTATGGTTAATTTTGGTGTTTTTAAACTCATTTATTTACAAACGTTTTAAACGCTTATTATTTTTGTTCTTCTTCTCTAAAGGCTCTTACTGCTGCTAAAAACTTGTTGGCACTATCTATATAGTTTACAGCAAAATCTTTAGTTGGTGCGTTTTTGTTTATTTGGTAAATTAAATCGGCAAATGATGCTCCTAAACTTATTTTTCCTGTTTCTACAAAAACCTCATCAAACTGAGACACAATACCTGCATGCGTATTCGTCTTTTTATTTTCTGCTAATAATAATGCTTTGGCAGAATTTACTAAAGATTGGTATGCTAAATATATGGCTCCAGAATATACACCGTCATTAAAAGATGTTTTTGCATTTTCTATTTTTTCTTCACTCTCGAAAAATAAAGTTGCAATTAAATCTATAACAACACCAGCACACTCACCAATACCAATTTCTTTAACGTATTTTTCTTCTTCACCCCAGTCTATAAAATCATCCTGAGTTAAGTTTGTTACATCTTGTAAATCGTTTAAGAAATTATAGAAATACTTTTCTCCTTTTTCCTTGTAATACTCTACAAATTGTTTTCCGTTACCATGAGCTTCAAAATCGTTTAATATTCTACGTAAAGCTTCTGGTCCTCTTTTACTTGGTACTTTTACAACTTTGTCTGCAAAAACACCATTACCGTCGCCTAAGTTACCACCACCAAGTAATACTTGTAATGCTGGTGCAACTAGTTTTTCTGGTGTTCTAACGGTCATACCTTGAAAACCTATGTTAGCCATATTGTGCTGACCACAGGCATTCATACAACCACTAATTTTTATAATTAAATCTTCGTTTTTTAAATACTGCGGATACTCGGCAGTAATAACACGTTCTAATTCTTCTGCAATACCAGTACTACTTGCAATACCTAGGTTACAAGTGTCTGTACCTGGACATGCCGTTATATCTACAGCTTTATTATAACCTGCTTCTACAAATCCTAGTTTTTCTAATTCTTGATAGAAATAAGGCACTAATTCTTCTTTTACAAAAGGAATAACAATGTTTTGACGCAATGTTAAACGTACTTCTCCTGCTGCATACTTATCTACTAAGTTTGCTAATAAACGTGCTTTATCTGTATAAAAATCTCCTAAAACAACTTTAACTCCAATAGCCACATAACCGTCTTGTTTTTGCGGTATTAGGTTTGTAGACTTCCATAAATTAAAAGCCTCTTGGTTTTTTATAGTTACCTTTGGCACTTCTACACTTACAGGCTTAGAAGGCGTGTAAGTACTAGCATCTATAGCTACGGTTTTAAACTCTATAGCCTCTTGCTCTTGCTCTATTAATTCTTTAAAAGCCTCTAAACCGATGTCTTTTAATAAAAATTTCATACGTGCTTTAGCTCTACTTTTACGCTCGCCATAACGGTCAAAAACACGTAATACACCTTCCATTAATGGTATAATTTTGTCTGTTTCAACAAAATCATACAACAATTCGGCATGGCGTGGTTGCGAACCTAAACCTCCTGCTACTAAAACTTTAAAACCACGAACACCGTTTTGTGTTTTAGCAATGTATCCTATATCATGTAAGTAAGATAGTCCTGTGTCTTCATCTGTAGATGAAAAAGATACTTTAAACTTACGTCCCATTTCTTGACAAATTGGGTTACGTAAAAAGAATTTATACAAAGCATCTGCATAAGGCGACACATCAAAAGGTTCGTTAACATCGATACCTGCTGTTTCTGATGCTGTAACGTTTCTTACTACATTTCCACAAGCTTCGCGTAAGGTAACATCGTCTTTTTCTAGATCGGCCCAAAGTTCTGGTGTTCTATTTAAGTCGACGTAATGAATTTGAATATCTTGACGCGTTGTAATGTGTAAACGGCCACGAGAATACTCGTCTGACACATCTGAAATTCTACGTAATTGATTCGTTTTTAATTTACCGTATGGTATTTTAATACGTATCATTTGCACACCTTCTTGGCGTTGCCCGTAAACACCACGAGCTAAACGAAGACTTCTAAATTTTTCTTCATCTATCTTTCCATTATGGAATAACTCAATCTTATTAGCTAATTCTATAATGTCCTTTTGTACAATTGGATTTTCTATTTCTGTTTCAAAACTTTGCATGATATAACGGAACTTTATGAGTTAATGTTTTTACTGAATAAAACCAGCGCCAACTGTATTGTTTGATTGTGGATCGATTAAAATGAAAGAACCATTGGTTCTATGATTTTTAAATTGATCGAAAAAAATAGGTTTATTTAACTTAAATGTAACCGATGCAATATCGTTTACCCCTAATGCTGTAGCCTCTGTATCTATACCAGAATAATCTGGATTAATTTTATGGTTAATTTTACCAACTTTAGCTAACACTTTATTAACACCGTGTTGTACGATGTACTTACCACCGTTTGTTAATTGTGTTGCATCCATCCAGCAAATATTTGCTGTAAATTGCTTGTCTATTGTTGGTAAATCGTTTTCTTTTACAATCATGTCGCCACGGCTTACGTTAATGTCGTCTTCTAATGTTATTGTAACAGAAGAACGTCTAGATGCCGTTTCGTATTTTTCGTCGTAAAAAAAGATGTCTTTAATTTTAGATTTTGTTTGCGATGGTAACACAACAATATCGTCGCCTACGCTTAAATTACCGCCATATACTTTTCCTGCATACCCTCTAAAATCGTGAAAATCTTCTGTTTTAGGACGTATAACATACTGTACAGGAAAACGTGGTGTACCTACATTAAAAATATCGTTTTTATTTAAATCTTCTAAATGCTGTAATAAAGCATCGCCTGTATACCAAGGCATTTTATCTGATTTGTTTACAACGTTATCTCCTTTTAAAGCACTTACAGGGATAAATGTTATTTTTTGATCTTGGTAATCTCTCTTACTCATTAACTCAGAAAAATCGGCCTTAATTTTATTATAAGTCTCTTCCGAGTAATCGACTAAATCCATTTTATTAATAGCTACAACCACGTCTTTAACACGTAATAAGTTATTAATAAAAAAGTGACGATTTGTTTGCTCTATAACCCCTTTTCTAGCATCTATTAGTATAATAGAGGCTTGAGATGTAGATGCTCCTGTAACCATGTTACGTGTGTACTCTACATGGCCTGGAGTATCGGCTATAATGTAACTTTTCTTTTTTGTAGAAAAGTAAATATGTGCAACATCGATAGTAATACCTTGCTCACGCTCTGCAACTAATCCGTCTGTTGCTAAAGAAAAATCTAAATAATCGTAACCACGCTGTTTACTTGTTTTTTCTATAGCTTCTAACTTATCTGTAGTTAATGATTTTGTATCGTAAAGAATACGCCCTATTAGCGTACTTTTTCCATCATCTACACTTCCTGCTGTTGCAATTTTTAATACTTCCATATTATTGTTGTTGTCTGTAAGGTAATGCCTTGCAAGGCCTTTATTCTTAACAGCTTGTTTTTTTAATAATTATTTTTATAGTTTGTTTTACGCGTTTACATACTTTGTATATGGTATGTGTTGTTGTAAAACATTCTAAAAATACCCTTGTTGTTTACGTTTTTCCATTGCGGCTTCAGAACGTTTGTCGTCTATACGTGCGCCACGCTCTGAAATAGTAGAGTCTCTAATTTCTTCTACTACTTTAGAGATGGATACAGCATCGGACAATACAGCTGCTGTACAACTCATATCTCCAACAGTTCTAAAGCGCACCATTTTTTCTAGTACTTCTTCATTATCATCTCTATAAACAATATCGTCTTCTGCAGACCAAATCATACCGTCTCTTAAAAAGACTTTACGTTTGTGTGCAAAGTAAATTGAAGGGATTTCAATATTTTCTTTTTCTATGTAAGACCAAACGTCTAATTCTGTCCAGTTAGAGATAGGAAAAACTCTTACGTTTTGACCATGCTCTATATCGCCATTTAGCATATCGAATAATTCTGGTCTTTGGTTTTTCTCGTCCCATTGTCCAAAATCATCACGCACAGAAAATATACGCTCTTTAGCACGCGCTTTCTCTTCGTCACGACGTGCACCACCAATACATGCATCAAATTTAAACTCTTCTATAGCATCTAAAAGCGTTGTAGTTTGCAACATATTTCTACTTGCATAACGACCAGACTCTTCTTTTACTTTTCCTTCATCAATAGAATCCTGAACATTACGTACAATTAACTCTAAACCCAACTCCTTACATAAACGATCTCTAAATTCAATAGTTTCAGGAAAATTATGCCCCGTATCAATATGCATTAAAGGAAAAGGTACTTTTGCAGGATAGAATGCCTTTACTGCAAGTCTTACCAAAGTAATTGAATCTTTTCCTCCAGAGAATAACAATACAGGTTTTTCAAACTGTGCCGCTACTTCTCTCATAATGTATATCGCTTCGTTTTCTAGCGAATTTATATTTGATGTATCTTTCTTCATAATCTTATTTTTAAGCGTGTAAACCACACTCTCTATTTTCTAATGCTTTTGTTGGGTCGAAATATTTAAACTCGTTTGGCAAGTTGTTTTCTTCTAAATAAGTATCTAATTTATCATCAGACCAAAAATAAAACGGACTTACTTTTAATACACCGTCTTTACTTAAACTAAAAATGCCAATACTGTTTCTAAAAGCTGTTTGCCCTTGACGTAAGTTTGTAAACCATACTTTTGGCTTATGCTCGTCCATGGCTCTTTTAAAAGGCTCTAGCTGTACTTGCTCTGTAAATAAAGCATGCTCTGGAGCATCAACACTAGGAATTCCCATAACAACATCTCTATGAGACGATGTTTGCTTTGGCACATATAAAAACACATTCAAGTTTAAATCTTTTATAACCTGTTCTGCATGTTTATACGTTTGTGGTGTATTATAACCTGTATCACACCAAATTACAGGTGTTTTAGCTTTTACAGAGTTAACTGCATTTAAAATAGCAGCTTCGTAAGGCCTAAAATTAGTAGTTACAACAGCGTCACTACTAAGCTCAAAAGCCTTCTGAATAATTTCAGATGGCGTTGCTTTTTCAAAGCTTTTATTTAATTCTTGTAATTGATTTTCTGTTATCATCGTCTTTTACTATAATCTTATTTACCCCATTTTATAGAATTCCATAGTCTTTCATGGAAAAAATATAATGCCATTTTTGTTAAAAAGTCTACAGAAGCTATAGAAGCCGCCACAGACATTTCGCCTGTTAGTATATATGAAACCACCAAAGTATCTAATGTTCCAATAACTCTCCAACTTAGTGCTTTAGCAACACTACGAATTGGTTTTTCACCAACACTATCCTCTTTATATGTAGATTTCTCTTTACTTTTCAATAACATTTGCGCTATCATTTGTCGTTGTATTATATTAATCCTATCAACTTACTAGGGATTACAAAAGTAATACTTTTTTTGATACTACAAACTCTATTAACATTTTTTTAGATGAAAGGATTAAATTTTGATGAAAATAGCTATTAGGCATGTTATATTTTGAATATTTTAAAATTAAATAGATGTATTTATAATAAATCTATCACCCAGCTAAGTCTTCTAATGTGTTATCTCTTAGTACTTTTAACGTATTATCGCGTACTTGAATCATTAATTTATGCACACTACACTCATGTTCGTCTAAACAATCATCACATTTTTCGTAAAAGTTTAAACTCACACAAGGCACCATAGCAATTGGACCTTCTAAAACACGTAAAACATCAGTCATTTTAATTTCGGATGTTTCTTTTATTAAGTAATACCCTCCATGCTTCCCTTTTTTAGAACCTAAAAACCCTGATTTTCTTAAAGTTAACAATATACTTTCTAGAAATTTTTGAGGAATTTTTTCGCTTTTAGCAATTTCACCTACTTGTACTGGTGCATCACTATCACTCTTGGCTATATAAGTTAAAGCCTTTAAACCGTATTTTGTTTTTTTAGATAACATGGCGCAAAGTTAGTAATTTACTAACTATTAAAAATCTCTTAAAGTAACATTGTCGTTTTTTACTAAACCAATTTTGTTTTAAAAAAACTGTCCAATTCCAAAAACAAAGCCATTGGCTCCTGTTCCAGCTATATTAACTCCGTAATCAAAACGAAGTACAGCATTGAATATATATTTATGAATAAAGCGGACTCCTACTCCAGAGTACACCCTAAAAGTATCTGACGAGAACTGATCTCCAAATTGAGCGTCAGGACGCTGTAAACTACTAATATCTGTAAACAAATTACCCTGAAGTACAAACCAACCTTTTTCTAATAATGTATGACGATACTCAGTATTAAGTGTTGCACTAGATATGCCGCGATCTACTGTATTTCCTACACCTCTATTATTAAATTGATTATCTATGGTTATAGGCACAAAAGCCGTATTATTTACAGTGTTACTTATTTGAAGTTTTAATTGTGTTGCAAAATTCCCTTTAGAGCCTATTAATTTATAAAACTGTGTTGTACTATTAATTATATATTCGGTTTGTAAAGCGCCTTCGCCACCTACGAAATAGTTAACATCTATAAAATTTCTAAATCCTGATTGGTTTTGATACTGAATATCGACATCTACATACTCATGAGAGGCTCTAAATAAAGCTTTATTAAGTTGGGGTTGCGGCACATCGCCAAACCCTTCATTTTCAGGATCGTCATTAATTAACGTATATTCTTCTTTAAATACTTTAGAACCAAGTTCAAAACGGTTTTTAAAGTTTAATTCGTAAAACAAGGTTAACTCAGGGCCTCTTCTGGTGTATGCATAGTTTGCAGAATTATTAATATCATTTGGATCAAAAAATATAGGCTGTTGCGAAGTGTCATCTACATAATTAACACCTAATCCTAATTTATTAGAAAACAAATAAGGATGTTCTAAAAACACTCCAAAACCATTAAAAACCTCTCTTTTAAAAAAACCTCCAAAAATAATATTACGCCCTAAGCCATTAAATTCAAAAGCAGAAACTCGATATAAAAAACTGCCATCGTTTGCTTCTCCAGTTCTTACCCCTGGTATAATGCTAAAATTTTCTTTTACCGTATAGGTTATATCGTAGGCATCTCCATTCTTTTTTACAGTGTAACTAGCAAATGCAATACCGTCCAAACGTTTAATACGCTCAATATCTGTAATAACAACAACACTGTCTGTTTCTTGCCCCGCCTTTACTTTGGCTATTCTCGTTAAAAAACTAGCTTTTGTTTTTTTAAGTCCCTCAAAACTTAAACTTTCTACCTTGAATTTTGTTTGCGCAAAATTTTGAAAACTTATGCAAATAAAGAAGATAATTAACGTGATGGTTCTGTACCCTAATTTCATAATCATTTTTTTTATGATTATAAGTCGAAACACTTAAAAAGAAATTACTTAAAAGTTGTAAATTAAAATTCAGCAAAATGCTAGCTATTAAACATTAACTTTTTAAACGTTTTAAAACTTAAAATAACTATTATACATGAGCACCACGTCACGGTTTTATGCCCTATGTAAAGCTAATATTTAACTTAAAGCCTGCTTCAAATCTGTAATAATATCATCAACATGTTCCAATCCAACCGAAACACGTACCATACCATCCGTAATACCAGCAGCAGCTTTAACATCGGCTTCAACCTTAGCATGCGT
>CALHCQ010000034.1 GCA_937936645.1 uncultured Algibacter sp. | reverse complement strand
TTTAATGCCCATGATTAACGAGGCTATAGAAACGTTGTATACAGGAGTTACTGGTGTAAAAGAAATAGATGCTGTCATGACATTAGGAATGGCGCACCCTATGGGGCCCTTACAATTAGCCGATTTTATAGGTCTAGATGTGTGTTTATCTATTTTAAACATTATGCATACTACATTTAAAAGCCCCAAATATGTTGCTTGCCCTTTGTTAGTAAAAATGGTCGAAGCCGGAAAACTAGGTATAAAATCTAAAGAAGGTTTTTACAATTACACCAAACATAAAAAAGCAGAGCAAGTAGCCAAACAATTTACTTAAAAGTCATTATTAAAGACATATATACCATAAAAAAACAAAGCATGAGCATAGCGCAAAATTTAAATAAAATAAAAGAAAGCCTAGCAAAACAAGTCACTTTGGTAGCCGTTTCTAAAACAAAACCAGTAAGTGACATTATGCAAGCCTACCATGCCGGGCAACGTGTTTTTGGAGAAAACAAAATTCAAGACATGGCAGAAAAATACGAAGCTATGCCCAAAGACATACAATGGCACATGATAGGGCATGTACAACGTAACAAAGTAAAATACATGGCTGGTTTTGTAAGTCTTATACACGGTGTAGATAGCTTAAAACTTTTAGAAGAAATTAATAAGCAAGCCCTAAAGCATGATCGTGTTATTAATTGCTTGCTGCAAATAAAAATTGCCGAAGAAGATTCTAAATTTGGCATCACGCAAGCATCAGCAGAAAAAATATTAGACTCCGAAGCATTTTCAAAATTAAATAACATTAACATTACTGGCCTCATGGGTATGGCTACTTTTACAGACAACGAGGCGCAAATAAAAGATGAATTTACCGCGTTAAACAAAATTTTTAATACCCTAAAAACTAAAAACCACCCCAACTGCAATATGCAAACCCTTAGTATGGGTATGAGTGGCGATTATAACTTAGCAATAGCCTGTGGTAGTACTATGGTACGTGTTGGTAGTCGTATTTTTGGTGTTAGAAGTTAAAGAAATTTCAACTTCATTTTTATTACTGATAGATACTAACTATCTTGACAACTCAATTAAAATAAAACAATTTTTTGTACGCCATATTAGACATAGAAACCACCGGAGGAAAATTTAATGAAGAAGGCATTACAGAAATTGCAATCTATAAACATAACGGTCACGAAGTTGTAGACCAGTTTATAAGCCTAGTAAACCCCGAGCGCGACATACAACCCTTTGTAGTAAACCTAACCGGAATAAACAGCAAAATGTTACGCGACGCTCCAAAATTTTACGAAGTCGCAAAGCGTATTGTAGAAATAACACAAGACTGTATTTTGGTTGCCCACAACGCACAGTTTGACTACCGTATTTTATGTACCGAGTTTAGGCGTCTAGGCTTTAATTACGAAAGGCAATCGTTGTGTACCGTAGAGCTGTCAAAAATATTAATACCTAATTTACCATCTTACAGCTTAGGCAAATTAGTACGCTCTTTAGGTATTCCTGTTACCGACAGGCATAGAGCCTCTGGAGACGCTATTGCCACCGTAAAACTGTTTAACTTATTACTAGATAAAGACACGACTAAAACCATCATTCAAAAATCTATTAGGCTTAATCCTAAAAAACAAATAGAGCCTAAACTTCTAGATATTATGGCAAATTTACCTGCGGTAACAGGCGTATATTACATGCACAAAGCCAACGGAGACATTATTTACATAGGTAAAAGTAATAATATAAAAAAGCGCATTAACCAACACTTTACAAACACAGATCGAAAATCTAAAAAAATACAACTAAACGTTAATACCGTAACATACGATGCTACAGGAAGCGAGTTAGTTGCGCTTTTAAAAGAAAGCGAAGCTATAAAACGTAATAGCCCCATATACAATAGAGCCTTACGTAAAAAGAAATTTTCGCATGCGTTATATAGTTTTACAGACGCTAATGGCTACATTAATTTAAAAATAGATATAGCCGACGGACGTAAAAAACCCATAACCACATTTACCAATAGGCATAGCGGTAAAAGTTTTATAGAAAAAGTAACCGAAGCGTTTAACTTATGCCAAAAACTAACCGGACTTTACAAAACCGACACCTGCTGTTTTAACCACACAATAAAAACATGTAATGGTGCCTGCATTGCAGAAGAGGCAGCACAAGACTACAATGCCCGCGTTAACCAATTAATAAACAAATACAGCTACAAAACCAAAAACATGGTTATTGTAGACAAAGGCCGCGTGGTAGACGAACGTAGCGCAATTCTTATACAAAACGGCGTTTTTAAAGGCTTAGGCTACTGTAACCTTAACTACCAAATAAATAATCTAGACGTTTTACAATCTATAATTACTCCCATGGAAAACAATAGAGACACGCAGCATATCATTCAAAATTATATTCGTAAAAACAAAAAGAACCTAAAAATCATTAATTTAGAGTCCTAAAAAATTATCATTTTTTTTACAAAGTCTGCTTAAAATTTCAGGAAAATAATATAATTTACTTTTAAATTTCATTAAAAGGCAAAACAAAAACAAACCCAATAATTACTTGTAAAACACAAGTCCCTCATCTATTTAAACTATATAATGTATTTTTAAAACATGAGTACAGCAAAAAAAAGACATTGGAAATCTAGACTTCACGAAATTATATATGAAGCCGATACCCCTGCAGGTAAACTATTCGATATCGTTTTACTAATAGTTATCATTGCAAGTGTTATGCTTGTTATGCTAGAAAGTGTTAAAAGCATAGACACCAAATATCACAATATATTAGATATACTAGAGTGGGTAATTACCATACTATTTACCATCGAGTATTTTGCCCGAGTTATAACCGTAAAAAAGCCCCTAAACTATATATTTAGCTTTTACGGTTTGGTAGACATACTCTCTACCATACCCAAATACATATCCTTTTTCTTTGGTGGCATACACGCCCTGGCTGCTCTACGTGCCCTAAGATTGTTGCGTGTTTTTAGAATTTTAAAACTAGCACGCTACCTAGGCGCATCAAACACCCTCATAAAATCTTTAAAAGCAAGTCGCGTAAAAATATCGGTATTTCTATTTGCAGTCATTATAATTTCTATCATATTAGGCACCATTATGTATCTTGTAGAGGGCGAAGAAGCCGGTTTTACAAGCATACCAACCAGCGTATATTGGTGCATTGTTACACTTACCACAGTAGGTTATGGCGACATCTCGCCTGTAACATCGCTTGGGCAAATTATAGCATCAATAATCATGATTATAGGCTACGGTATTATAGCCGTACCCACAGGAATCGTGTCGGCCGAAATTGTTAGCCAATCCAAATCTAATAACGTATTACTTAACTCGCAATCCTGTCAAAATTGCTTAGCAGGGCAACACAAAGACGATGCTAACTTTTGTCACAATTGTGGCGAAGAGCTGTTTATAAATCCGTCGTAACCATTAGG
Source organism: uncultured Algibacter sp. (assembly GCA_937936645.1). Taxonomy (GTDB): domain Bacteria; phylum Bacteroidota; class Bacteroidia; order Flavobacteriales; family Flavobacteriaceae; genus Postechiella. Next base: position 1,475 of record CALHCQ010000034.1, on the reverse strand, counting down.
GCGTTACCCCTATAAAATTAGAAAAAATAATTTTATAGGGGTCGGGCTTTCGGCAGTCGCTTTTTTGTGTTGCATAAGCGCAACAACACAAAAAGAGCTTCAACAATGCCTCAATCCCTAACGCAAAAACAGTACTACTAAAAACCAGTCTCAAAATAAATTAAGTAAATTTGCAACAACCATTAATAATTAAGATATCAATACAAAAACAAAATATCTAATAAATGTTGTAGGGCCAACAGCCATTGGTAAAACAGCATTAAGCCTAAAGTTAGCACGTTATTTTAATACCGAAATCGTATCGGCAGACTCGCGGCAATTTTACAAAGAAATGCAAATTGGTACAGCAGCACCAACACCAGAAGAGTTGGCCGTGGCACCACATCATTTTATACACAACATATCCATACAAGAAAATTACAGTGTAGGCAGCTTCGAAAAACAAGCCCTACAAACCATAGCGCAACTACACAGCAAAAACCAAGTCGTAATACTTGTAGGAGGCTCTGGGCTGTATGTCGATGCTGTAAATAAAGGCTTAGACCACTTCCCTACCGTAGACCCTAAAATAAGAACAAAGCTAAACACCCAATTAGAGCAAGAAGGCATAACGGTACTACAAAACCAGTTAAAAACTTTAGACCCTGTAAGCTACAACACCATAGCCATAAATAACCCGCACCGGTTAATACGCGCTCTAGAAATTTGCATAGGTACCGGTAAACCATACGCCTCGTTTTTAAACAAAAACAAAGCAGAGCGTCCTTTTAAAGCCATTACCATTGGCTTAACTGCAAATAGACAAGATATATACAACCGTATTAATGCCAGAGTAGATATTATGCTAGAACAAGGGTTACTTAACGAGGCTAAAAGCCTGTTTATGCATAAAGACTTAAACGCACTAAACACCGTTGGTTACAAAGAATTATTTAACTATTTTAATGGGCAGTGGACTCTAGAGTTTGCAATATCAGAGATAAAGAAAAATTCTAGACGCTTTGCAAAACGCCAACTTACATGGTTTAAAAGAAACGAAAACACACTTTGGTTCGACTACACCACCCCTTTCGATAACATTATAAAAACGATTAAACCTTTGTTGTAATTTTAAAAATATTTGAATATCCGTAAATAATCATAATTATAAAAAAGCCCAAATCTTAGATTAAAAGCAAGTTATAAATATCTTCAGTTTTACAGCCCATTTTGAGAGTGAAGAGGCTTGTCGTTTACATTTTAAATTGGAAAGAGACAAAGTTGGTGTTAATTGTCGTCGTTTTGCTAACACGCATCATTATTAGATAAAATCAGTTTGGAGTTATGAATGTAAAACTTGTAGAAGTCGTACTTCTTTAAGAAGCGGAACGATCATGCAAAGCTCCAATCTATCGTTTATGACCTTAGTATAAAGCTATATTCTTAATGACTATTACAAAAAAGGGGGTTTCGTCCAAAGAAATTCAGAAACAATT
>CALHCQ010000033.1 GCA_937936645.1 uncultured Algibacter sp. | reverse complement strand
TTTAGCTTCTTCTATGGCATTTTGTACATAAGCCATAGCATCATTTTTAGCTTCACCTTTTAAAGACTGTACTAATTGCTCTTTGGCCTCTTCGGCAGATAAGCTAGAAATAACCTCTAATTGCTCGACTTGGCTTTTGTGTAACCTAGCAACTTCTTGTTCTTTTTTATCTAAAACATCTAGCTTTTTATTGTAGTCTTTTAATTTATTGGTAATATCTGTATTAAGCTTTTTGTTTTTAGCTAGTTCGCTAGACACTTGAGATTCTTTGTCTCTTGTACGTTTCTCGGCGTCGTTCATTTTTTTGTCGCGAGAAGATATTACTTTTTCATGCTCGGACTTTAACTCTATAAAGCGCTCTTTAGCTTGTAAAATTTTATCTTTCTTAATAGCATCGGCTTCTATTTTGGCTTCTTTTAAAACTGATTTAGCCGATTTTTTTGCATCTTCTACTAACTTAGAGGCATTATTTTTTTCTAGTGTTTTTGCTATGATAAACCCTATGGCTAGTCCTACCAGCACTCCTACTACTCCAATTAATATAATTGAGTTATCCATTTGACATTTTGTTTATTTGTATATATAAAAAAAGCCTACATTGGAATAGGTTTTGTATAAACTCTTAAAAAACAAGTTTAGGGCTAACAAGCTGATCAAGGATCTGTCTAATTATTAAATAAATAATAATTGCAGCCTGCTTTTACAACTTAAACTCACCCTTTTTAAAAGAATTAACGTTGAGTTTATCAAAAAAATAACCAATATAGGCAGTAACTTTAATTTTATTTTAAAAGAACGAACTTTAAGAAGAAACAGTATAAGGCTCTAATATGTTATTTAGCATATTTAGTTTGTCTACAACATGCTGGTCAACTTGATCCTTATTTATATTTTTCTGCTCTACTTGAGCTGCAAATTGTAATGCACACATGGCCAAAACATCTTGCTTATCTCTTACAGAATAGCTTTTTTCGAATTGCTTAATCATCACCTCGATATTTTTAGCCGCTTTACGCAAACCTTCTTCTTGGCTAGCATCTATTGTAAGCGGGTATGCCCTATTACCTATAGATAACTTTATTTTAAGCTTTTCTGACATTATTTATTTACATTATTCGGACAATTGAGCAATACAATGATCAATATCTCTTATTAACGTATTTATTTTAAGCTTTGTTTCTCTTTTATTTTCGTCACTACCTAGCATCGAATTTGCTATTTTTAATGTTTCATACCTGTCTTTCCAAGCTGTAATTTCTAGCTTTTGTGACCGAAGTGTTTGTTCTTTATCGTTTAACTGCTTTGTTAAATTTAAATTAACCTGCTTTAAAGCCTCTAATTGCCCTAAAACATTGCTAATTTTTGCTTCTAAAGAATCTACAATATCTTCTATATGATTCATTTACAAATTTCAATACATATGTTACAAAGTTAACACACCTCGTTATCATTTACAATTGTTTTCTTATAAATTTTAAAAAGGACTTTTATATTCTCATTATCAATGCTTATGGATTGATTTTTGATTTATTCTTTGTGTATTCACTTCTTATTAATATTTTAGCATTGATGTTAAAAATAATATCTCCCCACAATTTTATGCGCATTTTACTATTTCTTTTTTTACTTTTAAACAACTTCTTATACGCTCAAAATACGTATCCTCAAGACTATTTTTCTAGTCCTTTAGATATTCCTTTGGTTTTATCTGGTACGTTTGCCGAGTTACGTTCTAATCATTTTCACTCAGGATTGGATATAAAAACTCAAGGTCGTGTGGGATTAAAAATTAAAGCTTCGGCAAAAGGATATGTCAGCAGAATTAAGGTATCGCATTATGGTTATGGTAAAGCACTTTATATTACACATCCCAATGGTTACACGACGGTTTATGCACATTTACAAAAATTCTCTCCAGAAATAGAAGCTTATGTAAAAAGCAGGCAATACCAAAAAGAATCGTATGAAATAGAATTATTTCCTAATAAAAACACATTAGCTATAGAGAAAAACAGTCTTATTGCATACAGTGGTAACACAGGTGGTTCTGGAGGCCCTCATTTGCATTTCGAAATTAGAGATAATTTAGAACGCCCTATAAACCCTATGTACTTTGGTTTTGATATTAAAGATACTACCAGACCCTTAATACGATCTATTTACGCTTATCCCCTATCCGAAGATGCTTCTATAAACCACAGTAACAAAAAGCAGAAATTAAAACTTATTCCTTTAAAAAATGGCAATTACATTATTAAAGATGTTCAAGCCTACGGCAAAATTGGCTTTGGTATTAACACTGTAGATCGTTTAGATTACGCTGCTAATAAAAATGGGGTATCTAAAATACAAACATTTCTAAATGGCACTACTAATTTTGAAATAGATTTTAAGCGTTTTGCTTTTAGCGAAACCAAGCACATTAATAAATTAATAGATTACAAACATTACAAAACAAAAAGAGAACGCTTACAAAAGTTATTTAAAGACAATAATCCTTTAAGTTTATATAAAAACACGATAGATAATGGTTTTCTTTACATTGAAGATAATACGGATGTACAATATAAAATCCGCGTAAGCGATTTTAAAAATAATGAAACATGGATAACCATAACAATACAAGGTAAACAAGATAAAAGCATTGCCCCCATAAAAAAAACAACCACACCTTATTACATTGTTGCGAACCAAAATAAAACGTTAGGAGACACGAATGCTTCGGTTAATTTTTATAAAAATACATTTTACGAAGATTTATATTTAAATTTTGATGCTAGAAACGATACGCTATTTGTACACGATGATATCGTACCTTTAAAAAAGAAGTTTACTTTAAACTTTAACATTGACAAGTATAATAATACAGATAAAAACAAGTTATATATTGCCAGGTTGGTAGGCTCTAAAAAAGCACCTTACTACGTGTCCACAAAAAGGAAAGAACATGTTTTAACGGCATCTACAAAAATACTTGGAACGCATGCTTTAGCTATGGATAATTTTAATCCTACCATTAAAGCTCTAAATTTTAAAAACGGACAATGGCTAAGTAAGTATCGCTTTTTAAAAATTAAAATTAGCGATAAAGGTTCTGGGATATCCAATTACAGAGCCACTGTAAATGGTAAATGGATATTAATGGAATACGATTACAAAAAAGCAATGCTAACGCATGATTTTAATGATGCAAAAATTACAGACACAAAAAATATAATTAAGGTTATTGTAACCGATAATGTTGGAAATAGTTCTACTTTTGAATCTGTTTTTTATAGAAAATAAACTCTATCATTTTGAATAAAAAAATATTATTTACGCTACTATTTCTTGTGTTTACTGTTTGTAGTACTTTCGCGCAAAGTGCTACCATACGAGGTGTTATTCTAGACGAATTTAACACCCCAATACCAGGTGTAAACATAACCGCTGGGGCAAAAACAGGCACGCAAACTAACATTAATGGTTTTTTTATTTTAAGAATACCTGCCAAAACCGATGTTACTGTAACTTTTTCGCACATATCTTATAAAAACATCACGAGTGTTTTTAACTTAAAAAGGGGAAAAGAGTTAGAGTTTAACCCTGTAATGAACGAATCTGTAGAGCAAATAGGCACCATAGTACTAAATGGTAAAAGAAGAAAAGATATAGAAGGCATAATAACCCTTGCACCAGAAACTATTAGAAAAATACCAGGTGCCAATGCTGGTGTAGAAAATCTATTGCTTACACTTCCTGGTGTTAGTAATAACAACGAGCTTAGTACACAGTACAATGTTAGGGGGGGTAACTACGACGAAAACTTAGTTTATGTAAATGGCGTAGAGGTTTACAGGCCTTTTTTAGTGCGATCTGGACAGCAAGAAGGCTTAAGTTTTGTGAATACAGATTTGGTTAAAAATGTAAATTTTTCGGCAGGAGGGTTTCAAGCAAAATATGGAGACAAATTATCTTCTGTTTTAGATATAACATATAAAACACCAAAAAAATTCGAGGCTAACGCCGATTTAAGTTTATTAGGTGGTAGTCTATCCATAGAAAACATTAGTAAAGACTCCAAATTATCGACAATAGTAGGCTTACGTTTTAGAGATAATGGTATACTCGTTAACGCTCAAGACACAGAAACCGATTACGATGCCACCTTTGTAGATCTACAAACCTTTTTAACTTATAAATTCTCAAATAAATTTAATTTAAGTTTTTTAGGAAACGCGTCGCTTAATAAATATGGTTACGAACCACTTAACAGACAAACTAATTTTGGTACAATTGCAGAGCCAATGGCATTGCTTGTATTTTTTGAAGGTCAAGAGCGCGACCAATTTCAAACACTTTTTGGTGCTTTTAAAGGCACTTATTTTGCAAACGATGATTTAACATTAAACCTTATTGCTTCGACATACCATACAACCGAAAAAGAAAACTTTGACATCCTAGCTCAATACAGACTTGGTCAAGTAAACCCTAATATTGCCGACGATAATTTTGGTGAGGTAGAATTTAGCGAGGGCGTTGGTGCTCAATTAAACCACGGAAGAAACAGTCTTGATGCACTTATATCTAATATAGAATTAAATGGAAATTATAACATAGACGGTAATAAAATAGATTGGTCTGTTAAATACACACACGAAGATATTAGAGACCGTTTGGTAGAATGGGAGATTATAGACTCTACAGGATTCTCTTTAAGACCTCCTAACTTTGAACCTAGAATAGACCAGCCTTTTACACCTTTTAATGGCGAAATAGAATTATTTAATAATGTTAGAGCAACTAACAATACACAAATAAATAGATTTCAAACCTATGCACAATGGAGCAAACGAAGTACAATTGGCAATAGCGATGTTTGGTATAATGCTGGGGTTAGACTTCAAAATTGGTCTGTTAATGGAGACGGTATTGAGTCTACAAATCAAACGGTTGTAAGTCCAAGAGCCCAATTTGCAATAAAACCAGATTGGAATAAAGATATGCTTTTTAGAGTGGCAACAGGTTTGTATTACCAACCTCCTTTTTACAGAGAGTTAAGAGATGCCAATGGCGTTATACAACCCAATGTAAAGGCACAAAAATCTTTTCATGCTGTTATTGCTAACGATTATAGTTTTAAAATGTGGGATAGACCCTTTAAACTAACTACAGAAGCCTACTATAAAAACTTAACGGATGTTAACGCATACACCCTAGACAATGTGCGTATAAGATACCGAGCCGATAATAACGCTAGAGCATTTGCTTACGGATTAGATATGCGCTTAAATGGTGAGTTTGTGCCAGGCACAGAATCTTGGTTTAGCTTTGGTTATTTAAAAACCGAAGAGAATATTAACAACAGAGGTTATATACCAAGACCCACAGATCAACGTTTAAAATTTGCTGCTTTATTTCAAGACTATGTACCCAATGTACCTAGCATGAAAATGTATTTAAATTTAGTATACAACACAGGAGTCCCTGGTGGTGCACCAAGTAACACAGATCCTTACGATTTTCAAAACAGGTTACCTGCTTATAGGCGTGCCGATGTTGGTTTTCAATTTGTTATTGTAGATCAAAATAAACAATTTGATAGCGGCTGGAAAAAGCCATTTAAAGATTTATCTTTAGGACTAGAAATTTTCAATATTTTTGATGTTCGAAATACAATTACCAACACATGGATACGTGATGTAAATAGTAAAAACCAATTTGCAATACCAAATTTCTTAACGCCTCGTGTTCTTAATGTTAGAACAACCATGAAATTTTAAAACGAAAAAAAACCAACAAAAAATTATAGAAATAATTTTATGCTGGTTGGAATTACTTTAAACTAGGGTTAAATAGTTCGTTTACAAAATTATAATATTTATTAGAATACAACTAATATTTATTAGCTTTTGTAACACAGCTATTTATCTAAAACATATTTTTTAACACTTGTACTGTATAATCAATATCATCAATGGTGTTAAAAATACTTAACGAAAAACGTAAAGAAGGTTTTTCTAAATCTTGCTTGTCTAAAAACTCTAGTAAAACATGAGATTTTTTAGAACTACCACTTTGGCAAGCGCTGCCTCTAGAGCAAGCAATTCCTTTTAAATCTAACTGAAATAATAACATACCAGACGCATCGGTTTTAAAAGGCAAACACACATTAATAATGGTATAGGCGCTCTGCTCTAAAAAACCACTTTTACCATTAAATGTAACACCAGGTATAGCTTGTTCTAATTTAGATATAAAATACGTTTTTAATGTCTTAATATACTCCTCCTCTGCTATTAGCTTATTGTAAGACAAACTTAAAGCCTCTTGCATCCCTATAATATTATGTAAGCTTTCTGTACCTGCTCTTAATCCGCGTTCTTGCTCGCCTCCATGTATTAAAGGGTTTAAACCTATGTTTTTCCTAACAAACAAAAAACCAACACCTTTAGGACCATGAAACTTATGTGCCGAAGCAACTAAAAAATCAATGGGTGTCTCTTGTAAATCAATAGCATAATGCCCAATAGATTGTACGGTATCACTATGAAATAAGGCATCGTTTAACTGGCACATATTAGCCACAGCCTTTATATCTAATACATTACCAATTTCATTATTTATGTGCATTAAACTAACCAAAGTCTTCACTTTAGTTTGTAATAAAACCTCTAGTTGACTTAAATTGATATCGCCCTGTTTATCAATATCCAAATAAACAACTTCTACATCATGCGTTTCATTTAAATGTAAAACAGTATTCAATACGGCATGGTGCTCTATTTTTGTTGTTATAATGCGTTTAACACCTAAATCGCGAACAGCACTTATTAAAACTAAATTATTAGCCTCGGTACCTCCAGAGGTATATATAATTTCGCTTGCAGAAGCATTTAAACATGTTGCTATCTTTTTTCTAGCAGATTCTATTAACGTTTTAGACGACCTACCAAAACGATGGGTAGAAGATGCATTACCGTAATTTTGCACCAAACATGTAGTCATAACATCTATAACTTCTTGTCTTATTTTTGTAGTAGCAGCATTGTCTAAATAAACCTGTTTCATATTAAAATAGCACCTTTAGAGTCATTATTTTTACAGAGGTAAAAATACTTGAAATAAAATTATTATTATTAATCTGCGTTATAAATAACAATTCTATTATTTTTGCTATAAATCGAAAAACAAAATGCGACACTTTTTTCTTATTATACCTATAGTCTGTTTAACACTATTTTCTTGTGATGATGGCGATGTTTTTGATGTTGAATTTGATTTTGGTGATACTTTTGAGAGTTGTGAAGAAACAGATGCTATTTTTTATAAATCTAAAAACGATCCATCAGAAACACTATCTGTAATTATACCTAATTTCTCTGTAGAGACGCTTTTTAATGTAGACCCAGACACGAATACTTTAATAACAACAAGTCCAGGCACATTTAACTACAGAACATATAGTAATTCTAGTTTACCAAACGATTTGTTCTGTAACATTATAGCCCCTTCTAACATTAATATTATTGATGATTTTGAAAGCCCATGTAGTATTACTTTTGAAACCCGATTAACAGAAGATGATAACGATGGAATTCCTGCTGAAATGGAAGACCTTAACAACGATGGAAATCTAGATAATGACGACACCGATAACGACGGGATACCAAATTACCTAGATCTAGACGACGACGGAGATAATGTACTAACAGCAAACGAATTTATAGACCCTAATGGCGATGATGATATTAGTGATGCCTTAGACTCTGATGAAGATGGGATACCAAATTATTTAGATAATGATGATGATAACGATGGGATACCAACAAGAAATGAAGAAACAATAAATGCAAACTTAGATCCTAGCGATGATATTACTATTAGTAATTCTGGCTTACCAGATTATCTAAATAATCAAGTCACTGCGGTTGTAAACACAACTATGTTTAGAACACATACCGTTAGCCAAACCTACACTGTATCTGCTATTATATCAAACATTAGCATAGACATATTATCGCAAGATGAGTTCGATTTTGGTTTTCTTACAAGTAATGCCTTAAACAATACTAGAACATTACCAACAACATTTAACTAGTAGCATTTTGAAAAATATAAACCTCGGTAGCGCCTAACCCATATTTTTGATAATTAGCATCGTAAAATTTTATATTATCATATCTGCCAAAAAGATAATCTAGCTCTGTTTTTAAAACACCTTCTCCAACACCGTGTATAAAAACCATTTTTTGAATGCGCTTTTTTATAGCCCAATCCAATTTATGTCTCGCGGTATCCAATTGTAAAGTTAACATGTCGTGATTACTCATACCTTTGTAAGACTTAACCAGTTGGTGTATATGTAAATCGACCTCCATAGTGGGTTCATGCCGCTCTTTTGACTTAACACGCCTTTGTTGTTTTCGTTTTGGTTGTTCTTTTTCTTGCAGCACTTTAGTTATACCAGAATTTTTAAAAGTATTAACATGCAAGGTATTTTCTTGGGTATTTAAAACAAGTTCGTCTGGTCGATATTCTAATAAAAAGCCATCTATGGTTTCTATAAATATTGCTTGTTTATTTATTTTTTTTATTACTCCGGCTAGATTTTCATCTAAAACCATGACTTGCTGCCCTACTTTAAAACTCATACTGCTTTATTTAATCGTCGTTATTATTTTTACTTGGCACCTGTTTAGAAACTCTATAAATGCCTAACATAAGCATAACAATACCAACAACAAGTAATTCTTGACTTTGGTTAGCTCCTGCTTTAGCGTACATAGCCACAGTAGCACCAAATAAAATTAAAATATAATTTATGTATTTCATAACAACAAATCTAAGCAAATACCTAGCAAAACAAAATGTTAAGCGTTGTTATTGTTGATAATATAAAAGTGAAAACGATAAATAATACTTTATTATTTTTACTACATTTATAGCTTTTCAATTAAAAACAAAAAAGACTTTTAAATCTAAAATATTTCACGAATTAATTATACCTAGTTTAACTAATAAGAATGAAAAATATAGAAGAATACATGCTACCATGTCTTAACAAAAAATTATTTGGTTTAGACTGTATGGGTTGTGGCATGCAGCGCTCTATAGTTTTAATCTTTAAAGGTGAGTTTATACAAGCCTTTAACATGTACCCTGCAATCTATACCCTCTTATTACTTTTCATTGTTATTTCTTACAATTTCTTTTATAATTTTAAACAATCTAGTAGAATAATTCTTATTTTGTCGATTATTAACGGACTTATAATAGTTTTCAATTTTATATTTAAAACATTTTTTAACTAATTAACAAACAATTTAATGGAACAAAAAAAACTACCCAATGCCACCCTTATTTTAGTCTTTGGTATTTTATCTATTTTAACCTGTTGCTGCTATGGTATTGTAGGGCTTATTTTGGGTATTATAGCTATTGTAATGGCTAAAAAAGCAACGGCAATCTACCTAGAAAACCCAGATGTATATACAGACTTTAAAAATGTAAAAACAGGAAAAACTTTAGCATATGTTGGTATTATACTAAGTTTAATTTATATGGTATTTGTAGTAATTATAATTGCTGTTTTTGGTTTTGAATCACTACAAGATCAAGAATTAATGCAACAAAAAATACAAGAGTTATTAAATAAATAACAATTGACACTAAAATAGAAGCTATACGATTATAGCTTCTATTTTTATTTAATATACTTTTTCATCATAAAAAAAACCAACCATTTGGTATTCTTCTTATAATTTTGGGCTTCATTAAAGGATATAATATTTATTATTAACTAAAACAAACCAAAATAGTTAAATTCCTACACAAAATCTATTGTAATTACAAAGTCTTTGGGTTAAATTTCTAGTTATTTTAAATATTATAACAACGAATTTTTGCTTTGTAATTTATTTACAAATAGGCCTTAAAACATACACTTACAACTGTTTAACTACATAAAAAAGTATAAATTAAATTATACTGTTCACTTTTTTAACATTAAATGTGTCTTTTTTCAGAAAATTGTGTCATATTTATAACAATTAACCAAAACGAAAAAAATGGACTACTTATCGAATGTATTAGACAATTTCTCAAACGCTATTGGGGGCAATTTATCAAGTGCTTTAGCTGCACTACTCATAATTATTATAGGCTGGTTTATTGCTGGTGTATTAAAACGTATTTCTTTTAAACTAATTAAAAAAACAGGTGTTGATAATCAACTTAAAAACTCAAAAATTAGTTTATCTAAGTTTATTAGCACATTAATTTACTTTTTAGTAATGATTTTTGTTTTTACTCTAGCTCTAGAAAAGTTAGGTATGACGAATGTATTAGACCCTTTAAAAAACATGTTAAGCAACTTTGCTAGCTTCTTACCAAACATTATTGGTGCTGGTTTAGTGTGTTATGTAGGTTATATGCTAGCAACTATTGTATCAGAGCTAGTAGAACTTTCTGGAGAATCAATTCAAAAATTAACTCCAAAATTAAAATTACCAGAAAACATCAACTTGGTAACTATCATTAAAAAAGTTGTATTTATATTCATATTTATACCTTTATTAATATCAGCTTTTAACATTTTAAACATGAGCTCTATATCAGAGCCTGCAACAACAATGTTAAACGATTTCTTTAGTGCTATACCTAAAGTTATTTTATCTGTTATTATCCTTATTCTTTTTGTAATTGGAGGTCGTTTCTTAAGCGAATTACTTAAAGATCTATTAAACAGCATGAATTTAAACAACTTTTTAAACAAAGCTGGTTTATCTTCTGTTACTGGAGAAGCTAATATTGTTAAAATGATAGGAAACTTAGTTTACTTTTTCATCATTTTATTTGGTATTACTACAGCAGTAGAAAAGTTAGAATTTGCATTCTTATCAGAAATCTTATTTACAATAACAAGCTATGCTGGTAAAATAGTATTTGGGTTAGTTATTCTATTTGCAGGAACTTGGATTGCTAATGTTGCAGCAAAAAACTTTGCTAAAAACGACGACAACAGCTTTGTAGCTTCTATTATTAAAATAGCTATAATATCTATCTTTTTAGCGATTAGTTTAAGAACTATGGGTATTGCAGACGAGATTATTAACTTAGCATTTGGTATCTCTTTAGGTACTGTAGCTTTAACAATAATATTATCTTTTGGATTAGGTGGTCGTGAAGCTGCTGGAAAACAAATGGAGAAAATTCTTGATAAATTTAACAAGAAATAAAACTTAATTTATTTACTAAAAAAAGGGCTGCATTATTATGTAGCCCTTTTTTATTTTGATAAAACAAATATAAAATTTGTTAAAAAAGGCTAAAAACTAAAAACAAATAAAACTTAATTAAAATAAAGGCTTATAAGTTTAAAGCTATTATTATTTTTGCAACATGTCAAGAAGAAAAAACGCAAGAAAAAAGGTTTTTGAAAACGTAGAAGTTATCGATGCCGGTGCCAAAGGAAAAACAATAGCAAAAGCGCCAGATGGCAAAATAATACTTTTGCCTAATGCCGTACCTGGTGATATTGTAGATGTGCAAACATTTAAAAAACGAAAAGCATATTACGAAGGTAAAGCAACTGTTTTCCATAAACTATCGGATAAACGAACAGAACCTGCCTGCGAGCATTTTGGAACCTGTGGTGGTTGTAAATGGCAAGATATGGCCTACGAACATCAACTTTTTTATAAGCAAAAAGAAGTTACAAACAATCTTAAAAGAATTGGACATATAGAACTTCCTGAAGTGACACCAATTTGGGGTGCTAAAAACCATTATTTTTATAGAAATAAAATGGAGTTTTCTTTTAGTGACAGCCGTTGGCTTACTCTAGAAGAGGTCCAGTCCGACGAAGATTTAGGCGATAGAAACGCCTTAGGTTTCCATATACCAGGTATGTGGGACAAAATACTAGATATAAAAAAATGTCATTTACAAGCAGACCCATCTAACGCCATTAGAAATGCTGTTAAAACATTTGCTATAAATAACCAATTAGAGTTTTTTAACACCAGGAACCAAACAGGATTATTACGCACCATGATGCTTAGAACATCTAGCACAGGCGATATTATGGTAATGATACAGTTTTTTAAAGATGATAAAATAAAACGTGAATTACTGCTAGATTATTTAGCAGAAACGTTCCCAGAAATTACATCTTTACAATACGTTATAAACAGCAAAGCAAACGATACTATTTATGACCAAGATATTATTTTGTACAAAGGTCAAGATCATATTTTTGAAGAAATGGAAGGCTTAAAATTTAAAATTAATGCCAAATCGTTTTACCAAACCAACTCAGAGCAAGCTTACGAGCTGTATAAAATTACAAGACATTTTGCCAACTTAACGGGTAACGAACTTGTTTACGATTTGTATACTGGTACAGGAACAATAGCACAATTTGTGGCTAAAGAAGCCAAAAAAGTAATTGGTGTAGAATCGGTTCCAGATGCCATTACAGCAGCAAAAGAAAACGCGAAGTTAAATAACATTAACAATGTTGATTTTTTTGTTGGTGATATGAAAAAGGTGTTTAACGACGATTTTATAAATACTCATGGACAGCCAGATGTTATCATTACAGATCCGCCAAGAGATGGTATGCATAAAGATGTTGTTAACCAAATATTAAATATTGCCCCTAATAAAATTGTATACGTAAGTTGTAACAGTGCTACACAGGCAAGAGATTTAGAACTTATGGATGCCATGTATAAAGTTGTAAAAACACAAGCTGTAGACATGTTTCCGCAAACATTTCATGTAGAAAATGTTGTGCTTTTAGAAAAAAGATAATCCCATTAATTAGAACAAACACATTGTTTAAAATGAAATATTTTAAATCTATATTACTATTTGTTTTTTTAGCAATTGGCATTTTAGCAAGTTGCGAACGCGACGATATTTGTGCAGAAAGCACACCCACAACACCGCGTTTATTAATAGATTTTATTGATGTTTCTAATAGGGAAAACATGAAAAATGTTGTAAACTTAAGGGTTACAGGTATTGGTATTGATAACATGTTGCCATTAGATGGCTTAGACGGAGCAACTAGAGCTGTAGATAATATACAATTACCTTTAAGAACAGATAGCACATCTACACAATTTATATTACATGAAAACTTTGCTGTTAACAACAATAACACGCCAGATGATACTACTGATGATTTTATTGAGGGAAATCCAGACGTTATAACGGTTAATTACGAAACAGAACTTGTTTTTGTATCGAAAGCATGTGGTTTTAAAACTGTTTTTAATAATGTAACTATAACTTTAGAAGAAGATCAAGATAACTGGATTATAACTAGAGAATCTATAAACGCCAACCAATCTGTAGCAGATGAAAACGAAACACACTTTAATATACTGCATTAAAAATCTTATCCTATTTTTTAGTTTTTTAAGTGTGTTTATAATAAATGCACAAGATAAAGCTGATAGAGAAAAAACGAAAGACACTACTAAGGTTAAAAACAAATATAGTCTTAGAGTTGGTGCCGACGTTTCTAAATTAATTAGATCTGCGGTTAGCGACGATTATATGGGGTTTGAATTAAATGCCGATTTTAGGTTTAAAAAAAATCTTTACATAGCTGCCGAAATTGGATCTGAAGAAAAAACAAATGTTACCGATTTTTTAGATATCACAACCAAAGGAAACTATATTAAGGCTGGTGTAGACTACAATTTGTACAAAAACTGGTTAGACATGGACAACTTAATTTACAGTGGATTTAGATTAGGATATAGTAATTTTAATCACACATTAAATAACTTTACTGTATTTAATACCAGCCAGTATTGGTCGCCACAGTTTTCATCTAATGAAGCACAAGAGTTTAACAATCTTAACGCCATATGGTTCGAATTAATAATAGGTATTAAAGCCGAGGTTTTAAAAAACGTTTACATGGGTTTAAATTTGCAACTAAAAGCAAATATTAACGATACAGAACCTAATAATTTTACAAACGTTTACATACCTGGTTTTAATAAAACCACCGATAATTCTATTATTGGCGTAGGCTTTGGTTATACAGTATCTTATAAAATACCTTTTACTAAAGAGAAAGCTATTAAGAAGTAAAAGTTATTCTGTATCACTGTTTAATAGAATATCATCTTTAGCTATAAATTCTCTAAAATTATCGGCCGAGTTGTGTGCTTCAAATGGCACATAAAAATGATCAAAAGTACCATTTCGCCATAGCATAGCGTAACTAGCACTGCTGCTTCTTATGGCTTTATATAAACGTTCTGTCCACCAATTACTTTTGGTTACGTTTTCTAACCCTGTTTCTGTTAAAGCAAAAAGCATGTTTTTTTCTTTAGCTATTTCTTCTACAATTTGTAAATTATCTATAGCAGAGTTTAAAAAATTTCTATCTCTAAAATCGTAAACATCAACACCTAAAATATCTACATAATCATCGCCTGGGTAGTTTTCTAAATACTCTTCACGACTAGACACCCAATTCGGTGAGTATACATATAGTAAATTATGCACTCCAAAATCATCTGTTAAAATTCTAACTGTATCTTGATATAGTTGTTTGTATTGTTGTGCGGTTCTATGTCCATTTCCCCAGTAAAAAAAATCACCATTCATTTCGTGCCATGGTCTAAACAATACAGGTATTGCATTTCCTTGCGCGTCTTTTAAATCGTTAAAAAAGACAGATATGTTTCTTAAATAAGTTATAAAAGTATCTCTAACACTTCCCTGCTCTAACATTTGCGCTACTGCTTGCCCAGAAGAAACGTCGAAAGCATTTCCTAAGGTAACAGGGTTAGTCATATGCCAACTTAAGGTAATAATGATACCATTCCTGTGAGCCTCTACAATAGAGTTTTTTAAGAAATTAAGTCGTCTTAATTCTGATTCGGTAGGAAAATCAGGGTTTACTTGAGTAAATGCTTCAAAATCGACTCCAATAACAGCTGGTAAATCGTTACTTACACTAGCAAAATCACTGTTTAAAGTTATTCTAAAACGTTCTTCTATAGGAGCATTAAAATCAAAATCTTCTATACGACCACCAAAGGCAGACTGTTGCCCAATCATAATACCTCTTTGGGTTAAGTCTTGAAGTCTAGTATGTAAATCTTGAGTCTCTTGAGTTAAACTAGCATCGGCAAAGTTAACATTATCTGTAATTTCTATAGGCGTACGCTCGGCACTTGGGTCGAATAAATCTTCTTCTAGAAAAGTACAACTAGATAATAGGGTAACACTTAATAATGTTATAAATATTTTTTTAGACATAACTTAATTTATATAAAAATTATGTCGCTTATTTTTAATTACCCTTTCAAAGAAAAGGCGTTAAACAGTTAATTTTTATCTTCTAAAAGAGGTACAAAACGAAACTCGCCAAATTCTTCTTTTAAAAATTCTTTTGGGCCTTTCCGTATAAAAAGCGTCATAATTTGCACATCGACCCCCACAGGTATTACCAAACGGCCACCAACTTTTAATTGGCTTAATAAGGGCTTAGGCACAAAAGGAGCGCCTGCTGTAACAATAATACTATCAAAAGGAGCCTCTACAGGTAAGCCTTTATAACCATCGCCAAAAATAAGTTGTTTGGCGCGGTACCCTAATTTTGGCAAAAACTTACTTGTTTTTTTAAACAGTTCCTTTTGGCGCTCAATACTGTAAACTTTAGCTCCTAACTCGCATAAAACAGCGGTTTGATACCCACAACCGGTACCAATTTCTAAAACCTTATGGCCGGGTGTGATTTCTAATAAATCGCTTTGAAAAGCTACGGTGTAGGGCTGAGATATGGTTTGCTCTGCTCCAATAGGAAAAGCTTTATCTTGGTAAGCATGATCTAAAAAACTAGAGTCTATAAACAAATGTCTGGGTACTGCTGCGATAGCATTTAAAACGGTAGTATTAGTTATATTCTTAGTTTTTAAAATATTAACTAATTTTTGCCTTAAGCCTTTATGTTTAAATGTATCTTCCACCCTGTAATTTTGATTTATAGTGCTAAAATAAGCTAAAGATTTTAAGGTATACAAGTATTTGTATCTATAAATAATCACTAAAAAAACAGCTGTAAAATATTTAATAAAATATTATTAAATTCGAGTATTAAATATGTTATTTTTGTTAAAAACGTAAAATATATGCTTAACGCAGGTGTGCTTGGTGCTGGTCATCTAGGAAAAATTCATTTAAGACTTTTAAATCAATCCAATAAATATAATCTTGTTGGTTTTTATGATGCTGATGAAGCTAACGGAAAACTCGTAGAAGCCGAATTTGGTTATAAATTTTTTAAATCGATGGATGCGCTTATAGAAGCTGTAGATGTTGTAGATATTGTAACACCTACACTATCTCACTACGCCTGTGCAAAGCAAGCCATTAGTAAAGGAAAACATATTTTTTTAGAAAAACCAATTACAAACACTGTAGAAGAGGCCGAACATATTAGAACGCTTTTGGCAGAAAAAAAATTACGCGGACAAGTTGGCCATGTAGAACGTTTTAACCCTGCTTTTAAAGCGGTAAAGCATAATATAAATGCCCCTATGTTTATAGAAACGCATAGGTTAGCAGAGTTTAACCCTAGAGGCACCGATGTTCCTGTAGTTTTAGATTTAATGATACATGATATCGATATTGTATTAAGTACAGTAAAATCTAAAATTAAACATATATCGGCCAGTGGCGTATCGGTTATAAGTGACACGCCCGATATTACTAACGCACGTTTAGAGTTCGAAAACGGTTGTGTAGCTAACTTAACAGCAAGTAGAATTTCTTTAAAAAACATGAGAAAAGCACGCTTTTTTCAAAAAGACGCATACATATCTGTAGATTTTCTAGAAAAGAAATGTGAAGTTGTAAAAATGAAAGATGCCCCAGAAAATCCGGGCGATTTTGACATGGTGCTACAAAATGCCGAAGGTGTTAAAAAACAAATCTATTTTGACAACCCTTAGGTTGAAGAAAACAACGCTATATTAGACGAGCTAGAGACATTTGCCGATGCTATAAATAATAACACAACACCTATTGTAACATTACACGATGGTACAGAAGCATTACGTGTAGCAACTCAAATTATAGAAAGCTGTAAACAAAAATAAAAACAAAATAGCCTTTGAAAAACATAGCAATTATAGGAGCAGGTACCATGGGTGTAGGGATTGCTCATGTTTTTGCACAGCATCAATACAAAGTACAATTAATAGACAAAAATGAGTCCTTATTAAAAAAAGGTCTAGAAACTATAGCCTTTAATTTAAACCGTTTAATTGCCAAACAAAAAATAACGACCGAATTAAAAACCCAAACGCTTTTAAACATAAACTGTACAACAAATTTAAAAGAAGCTGTAAAAAATGCAGATCTAGTTATAGAAGCCATAACAGAGCAGCTAGAGCAAAAGCTAGCATTGTTTAAATTGTTAGATACATATACCGCAGAAAAGGTCATATTAGCAACAAACACCTCATCAATATCCATTACCAAAATAGCATCGGTTGTAGCAAAACCAGAACGTGTTATAGGCATGCATTTTATGAATCCTGTACCTATTATGCCACTAGTAGAGGTTATAAAAGGATATAATACAAGTCCAGAAGTTGTAAATACAATTACAAAAGTAGCTCAAAATATAAATAAAGTTACAGTACAAGTTAACGACTACCCGGGCTTTGTTGCCAATCGTATTTTAATGCCCATGATTAACGAGGCTATAGAAACGTTGTATACAGGAGTTACTGGTGTAAAAGAAATAGATGCTGTCATGACATTAGGAATGGCGCACCCTATGGGGCCCTTACAATTAGCCGATTTTATAGGTCTAGATGT
>CALHCQ010000032.1 GCA_937936645.1 uncultured Algibacter sp. | reverse complement strand
CAACGATTTTGATTTAAATAGCTACATTGGTCTAATAAGAGCTTCTGTTTTAGCATCTGGGCTAATATTCGAGCTTCCAATAATTATTTACTTTTTAACAAAAGTAGGCTTAGTAACTCCAGAAATTATGCGCAAATACAGAAAATTTGCTCTTGTTGGTGTATTAATATTGGCAGCTATTATTACACCTCCAGATATTGCTAGTCAAGTTATTGTTGCCATACCTATTATTATACTATATCAAGTAAGCATATACATATCTAAAGTTGTTATACGCAACCAAGAGAAAAAAGAACGTCGCGCCAGAAAAACAGCAAAATAAAGCTGTGAAGAAAGCGCTAGTTCAAAATAAAAACACGCAACATTATAAAGTCAGTACGATTTTATTATTTTTAGCGTTCATTACAACACTATGATTTTAAGAGCCGAAAATTTAATGAAGTCCTACAGCGGACGAAAAGTAGTAAAATCTGTTTCTCTAGAAGTTAAACAAGGAGAGATTGTTGGTCTACTTGGTCCAAATGGAGCAGGAAAAACAACTTCGTTTTATATGATTGTTGGTCTTGTTAAGCCTAACGGCGGACATATATTTCTAGACAATACAGAAATAACAAACTACCCCATGTATAAACGTGCACAACACGGTATTGGGTATTTGGCACAAGAAGCTTCTGTTTTTAGAAAATTAAGCATAGAAGATAATATTTTAAGTGTACTACAACTTACTAAACTTAGCAAAAAAGAACAGGTTTATAAAATGGACTCTTTAATTGATGAGTTTAGTTTAGGGCACATAAGAAAGAGTCGTGGCGATTTGTTATCTGGCGGCGAACGTAGGCGTACCGAAATTGCAAGAGCATTAGCCACAGACCCTAGTTTTATTTTATTAGACGAACCCTTTGCTGGTGTAGACCCTGTTGCTGTAGAAGATATACAACGTATCGTAGCTCAACTAACAAAGAAAAACATAGGCATACTTATTACAGACCATAACGTACAAGAAACTTTAGCTATAACCGATCGTACGTACTTAATGTTTGAAGGTAATATTCTTAAAGCCGGACAACCAGAAGAATTAGCCAACGACGAAATGGTTAGAAAGGTTTACTTAGGTCAAAATTTTGAATTACGTAAAAAAAATATACGTGGTTAATTAGAACAATACCGCAATAAAAAAGCCGTATTTACAAATCTGTAAATACGGCTTTTTTATTTAGTAGCTATATAACTAATTCTTGTTAAGTTTTTTTCTTTCAGATAAAAGTTTCTTTTGGTAGCGCCCTTGCACCACATCTACTACAATTAAAACAACTAAAACAAAGTAAAATGTAGTTTTACTCATAGGTACAATATGATTTCCAAAAATCTCTATATGTGCTAAATGCCCTCCCTCTGTAACTAACATAATGCCTACTATAAATAATATAAATAAGCCTAACACTTCGTACATTCTGTTTTTAGCTAAAAACACAGATATTCTGTCGGCTAAAACAAGCATTAACAAACCACTAGAAACAATAGCTATAGCCATTATTATAAATGCGGTCGTAGAACTCTCTATGGCGCTAGTTAAACCTATGGCTGCCAAAATAGAATCGAAAGAAAAAACTAAATTCATGATAACAATACTAGTTATTACAGCTTTAGATGACTTTAAACTCTTTTTAGATGCTGCTTCTGGATCTTCATTTAAATCGTCAAGGGCAATCATGTGCCAAATTTCTTTAATAGCTGTGTAAATTATAAATCCACCACCAGCTAATACAATAAGACTATGCCCATTAAAAGCAAATTTTAAAATATCGGTTATACTGCCTGTTAAAAAAGAAAAAGGATCTTGAAAAAAATCAATTATAGAAACTAAAACAAAAAGCAGTACAATTCTTAAAACAATAGCAATTAAAATTCCTGTTTTACGAACTCTTTTTTGGTCGTGTTCTGGAGCTTTTTTACTCTCTAAAGAGATGTATAATAAATTATCGAATCCTAAAACAGCTTGCAATAATACAAGCATTAAAAGTGTAAAAATATTTTCTAACATAGTAGGTAAATTATTTAGTAGTTAAATTGTTTAAAAATGATATGAGTATGTAAAATATAATAATTAATGGGATTGCAGAAAATTGTAACACAACTAAAAGAACAACAGAAAGTATTAAAAAAATATAACGCACACTATTGTCTTTAAAGTTATACGTTTTAAATTTTAAAGCAAATAGTTTTACCGGGGCATTTAAAATGTAGCAACTAAGCAATGTTAAAGCTAACAAAAACCAAGTATTGAAAATAATAGCATTAATTACATCGTTTTTTTGATATTCTACTATTAAAGGTAAAGACGCTATTAAAAGCGTATTTGCAGGTGTAGGCAAACCTTTAAAAAAAGACTGTTGTTCGGTGTCTATATTAAAATTAGCTAAACGGTAAGCAGAAGCTAAGGTTATGGCAAGCCCTAAAAATGGCAAAAAACTAGATCCAGAAATATTATAAAAAGGCTCTAGAAATGAGTTTGTGTCTGCTTCCCAACTTATTTGCGAAAGACTTAACAGCTTAAACATAATAAGTCCTGGCACAAAACCACTTGTAATCATATCTGCTAAAGAGTCTAATTGCAATCCTAAATCGCTTTGCACATTAAATTTTCGAGCAAAAAAACCATCAAAAAAATCAAAAAACACACCTAAAAAAGCAAAAAACACACCGTAAACAAAATGGTTATCAGCTATAAAAAGAACAGCCACACAGCCACAAAATAGATTTGCTAATGTTAGTGCATTAGGTATATATTTTTTCATAAATCTTAATTTTTGAAATGTAAAAATAGCAAACAATTTTCGTCTAATACAATTAATACTTTAAATTGCTTAAAATGAACCCAGACTTTTTACCCCCATAAATACGCAAAAGCAGAGTAAATACTTATATTTAAAAGCCAAAATATTATTATATTTAACAATACTTTTAAACAATAAGTACTCTATTTTTTAGTTTACTAGTTATAAATATATGATGCACACGTAAAAGTCATAAAGTTTAAATATAAAATTTTATGATACCTTTGGTATTATATGCATCTTTGTAAAAAAATTAATATTGAGAGTTTATACAACTTTATTATTCTGTATTTTAACACTGCCTCTTTTTAGCCAATCGACTAGAAAATATTCTAACGAATTTCTAAATATAGGTGTAGATGCAGCTGCTTTAGGTTTAAGTAGCGCTGTTACAGCAAGTACAAGCGATGTTAACTCTGGATATTGGAACCCTGCAGGTTTAGTAAATTTAGAAGACAGCCAAGCAGCATTAATGCATTCTAATTATTTTGCTAATATAGCGAGTTACGATTATGCAGCTTTTGCTATGCCTTTGGATAACCAAAGTACTTTTGGTGTATCTTTAATACGCTTTGCTGTTGATGATATTTTAAACACAACACAATTAATTGATGCGCAGGGCAATATTAATTTCGATCGTATTAGCTTATTCTCTACTGCAGATTATGGCCTAACAGTATCTTACGCAAGAAACCTACCTGTTAGAGGTTTTAGTTATGGTGTAAATGCAAAAGTGGTAAGACGTATTATTGGCGATTTTGCATCGTCTTGGGGTTTTGGTTTCGATCTTGGCTTACAATTTGAAACTCAAAACAACTGGAAAATTGGTCTTATGGCTCGAGATATTACAACAACCTATAACGCTTGGGATATTGATGAGGAACAATTTGAAACTATTAGAAATGCTGTTGAAGGCCAAAACCAAGATTTACCAGAAACAACCGAAATAACAATTCCTAAATTAGAACTAGGACTCTCTAAACTATTTACATTTCATTACGATTATACCTTACTAGCTGCGGCAAATTTAAATGTTAGGTTTGAAGAAAATAACGATATTATATCTACATCTTTTGCGAGTATAGATCCTGCTATTGGTTTTGATTTTGGATATTTAAATACTGTTTTCTTAAGAGGAGGGGTGGGTAATTTTCAAAATGAATTACAAATAGATAATAGCGAACAATTAAGTTTTCAGCCTAGTTTTGGTGTTGGTTTTAAATACAAAGGTATACACGTAGATTATGCTTTTACAGATATTGGAGACCAAAGTGTAGCACTGTACTCTAACGTATTTTCGTTAAAAGTAGATTTAGGTATCTTTAGATAATACGTTACATATTCATGTTAAAAAAATACGCCCTATTAGTATTACTTGCTTTCTTTTTTTTATCTACTAAAGCCCAACAAAAAAACTTATCTGCAAAAGCAGAAATTAGCGTACTTACCATTGGAGCTGGCAAAAATTTAAACGATGCTTTTGGGCATAGTGCGTTTAGAATTAAAGACCCTGTAAATCGTTTTGATATTATTTTCGACTATGGCCGGTTCGATTTTAATGCACCTAATTTTTATTTAAATTTTGTAAAAGGAAAGCTTAATTACGCTTTGGGTAGTAATAATTTTCAAGACTTTTTACAATATTATATTCAAGTAGAGCGTAGTGTTAAAGAGCAAGTACTAAATTTAACGCAAGGCGAAAAACAAAAACTTTTTAATTTTTTATTAAACAATTACAAACCAGAAAACAGATACTATCTTTACGAGTTCTTCTTTGATAATTGCGCCACAAAAATTAGAGATGTAATACAAGAAAACCAAAACAACACCATTACTTTTAATGCTAAAGAGGTTTATAAAAACGAAAGTTTTAGAGCATTAATACATGGCAATTTAATACAAAACTCATGGGAATGTTTTGGCATAGATTTGGCTTTAGGCGCTGTTATAGATAAGCAAGCAAAGGCTACAGAGTACATGTTTTTACCAAAACATGTATTTACATTTTTAAATGGTGCCACCACAAATGCTTCACAAAAAAAACTAGTAAAACAAAGCCATACTTTAAATAAAGCACCAGAAAAACAAATCTCGGCCAATGTTATAACAAGTCCATTAGTTGTTTTAACCATTATAGGCTGTTTTATTATTTACCTTACTTATATTGACTACAAAAAAAACACAAGAACGCGTTGGCTAGATATAAGTCTTTTTACCATAACAGGACTTGTAGGACTTATTATCTTACTACTTTGGTTTGCTACAAACCATCTAGGCACTAAAAATAACTATAACCTACTTTGGGCATTTACAGGAAATCTATTTGTTATTTTTCAACTACTTAAAACGAAATCAAGCCTTTGGTTTATAGGGTACCTTAAATTATTAATCATTATGCTTTGCCTACTTACCATGCATTGGGTAACAGGTGTACAGTGTTTCAATATAAGCCTACTTCCTTTTTTAATAGCGCTATGCTTAAGATATGTTTTTCTGGTATATTACTATCAAAAACAAGTGTAATTACATGTTTTTTTGAATACAATAAATAATTTTTATATATATTGTAAGAAACAAAACACATGAACCAATGAAAAAAACAATTTATTTACTCACTTTATGTTCTGTATTAATGGCTTGTACAGAAAAGAAAAAAAACACATTAACCAATACTCCAAGTGAAACTAAAGAACAAATAGACAAAGTTGAAGACGATTTAGAGAACATGTCTAAAGAGATAAAAACAAAATCTACAGAATTAGATAATGCTTTAAACGCCCTAGATAACATTTAAAAAATAAAAACATGAGAAACTTAATATTATGCATTCTATTCATTTTCGGACTGTCTAACCAATCCTTTTCTCAAGGAAAATCAGCAGAAGCTAAACTAAAAAAAGAACAAAAGGCTTTAGAAAGACAGGCAAAAAAAGAAGCTAAAAAATTAAAAAAAGAAAAAACGAAACATGAAGATGAAAATGAAGACGAAGATGATGATTATAAATTAAAAGAAGAAAAACAAAATAATAAACAGAAAAAAGAAAAGAAGTCTGGAAACAAGGACAAAAAAGAAAAGCAGAAAGATGATGAAGATGATGAATACTATGAAGATAAAGTAAAAAAAGAAAAACAAGGTTACTCTAAAGAAAGTGGTATTTCTGGAAAAGAATTTGGACAACAACGAGCTAACAAAGCAAAAAATAAAGTTAAAAAAAGAAAAAATGAGCTCGAAGAAGAAGAATTACATATAACCGAAGGAAATAAAAAAATAAAAGAAGCAAAAGAACGTCTAGAAAAATTAAAACAGAAAAAAGGAAAAGATGCTCCAAGTGCTGATGAAATATCAAAAAAAGAAAAAATGATTCAAACAGCTGAAGACAAGCTAAATGAATTAGAGAAAAGTGTTAAAAGAGGAAAAAGTATAATTAATAAAAATGAAGAAAAACTAAAAGGTATTATTACCGAATAAGCAGTCTAATTTCTCTTTAAACAATTAAATAAAAAAAGCTTGAGTGGTAGTTACCATTCAAGCTTTTTTTTATTTACATATAAAGTAAAAATCTATTTTTTTTAAAGAAGAGTAAACTAGAATACTGCTTTTTTTAGTTTTTTATACGTTATTTGTAAAAAAAACACCTTGAATTATTTAACTGTAGAAAACATATCAAAATCTTACGGAGAGCACACACTCTTCGAGAATATTTCCTTTAGTGTTCATAAAGATCAAAAAATAGCATTTGTAGCTAAAAATGGAACTGGTAAAACGTCTATTTTAAATATTATTTCTGGTGAAGATGAAGCCGACTCTGGAGTTGTAACCTATCGTAAAGGCATTGCTGTTTCTTTTCTTTCTCAAGATCCAAATTTCGATCCTAATTTAACTATTGAAGAAACTATTTTTGCTAGCGATAACCCTATTTTAAAGGTTATTGCTAACTACGAAAAAGCATTGCTTAATCCAGACGATACCGAAGCATATCAAGATGCTTTTGAAGCCATGGAACAACACCAAGCTTGGGACTTCGAAACATTATACAAACAAATACTTTTTAAATTAAAGTTAGAAAAACTAGATCAAAAAATAGGATTATTATCTGGTGGTCAAATAAAGCGTTTAGCACTTGCCAATGCTCTAATTAATAAACCCGATTTACTTATTCTAGACGAGCCTACCAACCATCTAGATTTAGAAATGATAGAATGGTTAGAAGCTTTTTTTGCTAAAGAGAACATAACACTCTTTATGGTAACACACGATCGTTATTTTTTAGAACGTGTATGCAACGAAATTATAGAGCTAGACGCTGGCAAACTATACAGTTACAAAGGGAATTACTCTTACTACCTAGAAAAAAGAGAAGCGCGTATAGAACTTGAAGCTGTAGAAACGGGTAAAGCCAAACAACTCTTTAAAAAAGAATTAACCTGGATGCGCAGGCAACCAAAGGCAAGAACAACAAAATCGAAATCTAGAATTAACGATTTTGCAGACATAAAACACCGTGCGCACCAACGCAGAAACGATCATGAAGTGCAATTAGAATTAAATATGGAACGTCTAGGAAGCAAAATACTAGAGTTTCATAAAGTGTCTAAAGCTTTTAAAGACAAAACTATTCTAGACAATTTCACCTATATGTTTCAAAAAGGAGAACGTGCAGGTATAATTGGTAAAAATGGTACAGGAAAAACAACCTTTCTTAATATACTAACTCAAACTGCTGCTCCAGACTCTGGAAAGGTAACTAAAGGTGATACCGTAAAGTTTGGATACTATACGCAAGGAGGTATCAAAATTAAACCGCAACAAAAAGTTATAGACGTTATAAGAGAGTTTGGAGACTATATTCCGTTAAAAAAAGGACGACAAATAAGTGCGCAACAACTTTTAGAACGTTTTTTATTTAGTAGAAAAAAACAATACGATTTTGTAGAAAAACTGAGTGGAGGCGAACGCAAACGCCTTTATCTATGTACGGTACTCATACAAAATCCTAATTTTTTAATTTTAGATGAGCCTACAAACGATTTAGACATTGTTACGCTTAATGTACTAGAAAGCTTCCTCATGGATTTTCCTGGTTGTGTTATAGTAGTATCGCACGATCGTTATTTTATGGATAAAGTTGTAGATCACTTATTTGTATTTAAAGGCAATGGTGTTGTAGAAGATTTTCCTGGTAACTACACCGATTATCGTGTTTACGAAGATAGCCAGCCAACGGTATCTAAAAACGAAACCAAAAAGGAAAAGAACGACTGGAAGAAAAACGATGCTAAAAAACTTTCTTATAACGAAGAAAAAGAACTTAATAATATAGAAAGTAAAATAAAATCGCTTACCTACGACAAAAAAGAATTAGAAGAGAAATTCAACAACCCCGAGCTTAGTACAGATGCCATTAACGAATTGTCTAACAAACTAAAAGACATTATAGAAACCATAGAGGCTAAAGAAGAACGTTGGTTTGAATTGTCGTCTAAATTAGAAGAATAAGAAGCGAATAATCATGTTATTTACTGCTAGACAACGTGTTTTATTTTTAATTAAGGCCACCAATCAACATGGTGTACATTCCCCTTTTGTTTATAATTTAGTTACCAAATGTATTTACAACAAAACTAAATATAAGGGGTATCATACTATTTTAAATTACAAAAAAGAGGATTTAAAAGGCACTAGTATCAAGGCACAAAAAGCTTTATTTCGCTTAATAAAATATTTTAACCCAAAAAGTATTTTAGAGCTAGACCAATCTTGCAGCCTAAACGATCTTACTATTAATACTGCAAACCCTGAATTGCAAACAATGTATTTAAAAGATTATAAAGCGTTTCAAAACAAGAAATTTGATTTTATGATATGCAACAATATACTAAATATTAGTGAGCCTAACAGGGACTTATTAGATTACGCACACAATAATTCTATTATATTTGTTAACACTAATTTAAAATCTAAAGCTCAAAAAAA
>CALHCQ010000031.1 GCA_937936645.1 uncultured Algibacter sp. | reverse complement strand
AAAAACAGGTGCTGCAGTAAACTCTACAATTTCGGCATTTGTTAATTTACAAGCACGTGTTAAAGCATCTTCGGCATTTTCTATAATAAGTTCTTCACCAAAAACATTTATATGATGTTTTGTTCTACCAGAAATTTTTATTCTATATGGGCTTAAAGACGTAAACCTTACGGTATCGCCTATTTTATAACGCCACAACCCTGCATTTGTAGTTATAACAATAGCATAGTTTTTAAATAACTCAACCTCACTTAATGGTATGGCATATTCTAGAGCTGTGGCATAAACATCCATGGGTATAAATTCATAAAAAATACCATAATCTAACATTAATAATAACTCGTTAGAGTGGTTTTGATCTTGAATGGCAAAAAAGCCTTCGGAAGCATTGTAAATTTCGTAGTATTTAAAATCTTTCTTGTAGGGTAATATATTTTTATATTGATCTTCGTAGGGGACAAAACTAACGCCTCCATGAAAATAAACCTCTAAATTAGGCCAAACATCAAACAAACTTTCTTTTTCAGTAGTCTCTAAAACATTGTTTAAAAGCACCAACATCCAAGAAGGCACACCTGCCAAACTTGTAACATTTTCATGAATGGTTTCGTTTACAATAGCTTGCATTTTATGTTCCCAGTCACTCATTAACGACACCTTGTTACTTGGCGTACTACTAAATTCTGCCCAAAAAGGCATGTTATCTATTAAAATAGCCGACAAATCGCCAAATCTTGTACCGTTTTCTTTATAAATCTCCTTACTTCCGCCCAAGCGTAAACTCTTACCTGTAAACATTTTAGAGTCTTGATTGTTATTAAGGTAAATGCATAGCAAATCTTTCATGGCCGCATAATGGCACAAATCTAAAGACGCACTACTAACGGGTATAAATTTACTTTTTGCTCGAGTGGTTCCGCTAGACTTGGCAAACCATTTAATTGGTGTAGGCCAAAAAATATTGTTTTCGCCACGCCTAGAGCGCTCTATATCGTCTTGCCAACCATCGTAATTTTTAATAGGTATACGCTCTGTAAATGTTTTGTAGCTTTTAATGGAAGTAAAGTTATATGCCTTTCCTAATTCGGTGTTTTTTGCCGTATCTAATAAACTAAATAGTAATTCATTTTGAACCTCGTTTGGATATTTTAAGAACAACTCTATTTGATGAAATCGTTTTTTTAAAAACCAAGAAGCTATAGAATTTACTACAGGTATTGACATATTTTGTTTTATCTTTATTTTTTAAAAATAATACTTTTTTTCATGATTTACCAAGGCGTTTTAACAAAAATGGCGACCGAGTTTTCGCAACCTATTCAATATTATTTAGTATTTAAAAATGATTTTATTAACGTAAATCAACTACTTAATAAAGAAATTACTATAGAATTTGTTAAATACGAATGCTTAAATTGTGGGCAAGACAAACCCATTTACCGACAAGGTTACGATAAACAATGTTTTTTTAGTATACCACAAGCTGCAGACTGGATTATACGTCCCGAATTAAGCACCGCACATCTTGACCAAGAAGATCGTGATTTAGAGTACGAAAAGAAAGTACAACTACAACCACACATAGTATATCTTGCTAATTCTAGCAATGTAAAAGTTGGTGTTACAAGAAAACAACAAATACCAACACGATGGATAGACCAAGGTGCTCACGAAGCTTTAGAAATTTTAGAAGTTCCTAATAGATACTTAGCAGGTATTGCCGAAGTGGCTTTAAAAGATTTTGTTGCAGACAAAACCAACTGGAGAAAAATGTTGAAAAATGAAATTGAAGATGAAAATTTAACCTCTTGGAGATCGCAATTAAAACAGCATATACCAGCTGAAGCTGCTAAATATTTTATTGAAACAAATACAGAAACTCAAATTAACTTCCCTGTACACAAATATCCAGAAAAACCTAAAAGCCTTAATATAAAAAAGACCTTAAAATACACAGGGCATTTAGTGGGTATAAAAGGGCAGTACTTAATATTCGAAGACGATACTGTTTTTAATATTAGAGCCAACGAAGGTATTGTTGTAAACTTGACTATTAGCTAATCACATAAAAATAAAAAAGCCATTAACTAGTTATTAGATAATGGCTTTAATTTATAATTAAGAAGCAAATGCATTAAACATCAGCTTGGTCTCTTAAATTTTGGATGTACTCTGCTTTTTGTACTTCACGACGTCTTCTTACAGAAGGCTTAGTAAAAAATTGGCCTTCTCTTAAGTTTTGCATTACCTTAATATTTCTGTGTTTACGTTTGTAACGTTTTAAAGCACGTTCGATATTTTCGCCGTCTTTAATGATAATTTTTAACATATATAATTTTTAAATAAATTTTAGCGCTCTAGGGTTATCCTAAATTGGTTTTACAAAACTTAACATTTATGCAAGCATAACGAGGTTTAATTTTTGTAATTGCAAAAGTATGAATTTATTAAGACATATATAATATTTTTTAATTTTTTTTTAATCAACTTTAATATTATAAATTAAATGAGCATTAAAAAACACAATTATATAGTAACCAAGTTATTAAATACTATTTACATGATGTAAATTTTTAAATATTGTAAAACACCAATAGCAATTAACAAAACACCTACAATATGATTTATAGTACCTGTTATTGCTGTTAATTTTTTACTTAAAATAACACTTAATTTGCTATAAAAATATAAGGTTAATAGCTTGCCTAAATAAACGCCCGTAAAAAAAAGAAACAAAACTAAAAATGATGATTTTAAAGATAACATAAAATCGCTACTGTTAATAACACCATACATAATAACCCAATAAATTAATACTGGCGGGTTAAGTATACCTAAAATAAAACCTGTTACATATTTAGATAGTGTAAAGCGTTTGGTCTTTTTTTCTCTACTTTCTGGTTGTTTTTTAAATAACAAAAACAAACCTACACCTAGTAATATAGCTGCTATACTTATTTGCACCCATAAATTATCGTAAAAGAAAGATTTTACAGCATCGTTACAATGTAAAGCGTAATAAGACAATATAACCTCTGCCACACCTGCAGCTATAGCTATTTTAATAGCCTGTCTGGCATTTTGCTTTAGTGTTGTATTAATAACGGCTATATTGGATGCTCCAAGTGGCAATGCACTTATTACAGAAGCTATAATACCTATAAATAAATAAATGAAAATCATATAAACTTAGTTGCTTATTTAAATTAAAACTTACATATCTATTTTAAAGCTACATGATACATTCTATAAAAAAACACGTATTTATACCGATTAAATCATACAAAAACACTTTAACACGTCCTGTTCATTACTTTTCCTTCTTACCAAATAAACCTCCTAACGCTCCTTTTACAGCATCTTTAACTTGATTTTTTGGATTGCTTTTTACTGTACTATCTTTTACTTTATTTTTTTCTCCACCAATAAGACCATTAAGCACATCTTTTACTACAGTTTCTTTTTGTTCTCCTTTAGTAGCACCAGTGCTACTAGCATCTTCTTTATTACCTAATACGTTACCCAACAAATCTGAAACTTTACTTTTTCCTTTGTTTAATAATTTTTGTTTTTGCACCTCAACAAGCTGTTTTGTTAAGTTAGAGACACTTTGCGTTAAATTAGTTTTTACTGTAGGGCTGGTGTAACTACCGCCTATACTAGCGGTAACAGGTACTTTTAAATTTTTAGTATCTGCGTCGCTATCTAACTTTCCTATTAATTGATTTACATCACTACCTAAATACTTAGCAGGAACATTAAAAACAGCATTATAGCCTAATGTTTTATCAAAACCATGAGCTCCAGATACTGTTATTTCTATATCTTCATAATTAAAACTAAAGGGCTTCACTTTTACTTTTCCGTCTCCAAACTCTACATTTGTTTTTAAATCTTTTAAGTTTAATTTACTAAAGTCTACAAATTTCAAACTTCCTTCTAACTTATTTAATAATTCTGTTTTACTAGAAGTTACAGAGCTATTTAATAATTCGCCAAAGGCTTTTCCTGTTATGGTGTTTAAGTTTGGTAAAAATTCTTGATCTAAATCTCCAGATAAGTTAATTACCGTGTTTAATTGTCCTTTTAAAATTTTAGCTATAGGTGCTATATTTTGTAATAATGGCAAGCTTTTAAATGACTGAGGTATATCGAACTCTTTTGCATTTAAATTCATATCGAACGTTGGCGTTGCAGATTTAGTAGACACGTTACCAGACATCGCCAAGGCGCCATTAAACAAACTAGAAGTCATGTCTTTTAATGTTGCTTGTTGGTCTTTAATTAACAAAGCACCTTTTACATCTTTTAAATTTAAATTGTCGTAAACTACTGTTTTTGCATTGGCCTTAATGGTACAGTCTAAAAAATCTGGTATTTTTAAAGACTCTGCATCGCTTGTTGATTTGTTACTAGCTTCTGCAGTTTCGTCTTCGGTCATAAAATCGCTAATTTTTAACAAATTAGAATTTAAATTAAAGTTACCTTGTAACTTACCATCGGTTAACAAGAAACCTAACAAATTATCTATTGTACCATTAGCTTTTAAATCGCTAGCACCTGTTTTAGCATTAAAACTATTTAAGGATACTTGAGGCGTTTTAAAAGTTAAATGCGCTTGAGATATGTGTATAGGATTAACAATATCTTCGGATGAAAACACAAAATCGGTTATACTGGCCTCGCCATTATTTTTTATACGATCGAAGGCATTGTTTTCTATGGCTTTCATATCGAATGCAGTGTTTAACTTAGCTTTTAAAACTCCTGTTAAAGCGTTATCTAACTCAACAGGATACGCCTTGGTTATGTTTTCTAAATTTAAAACACCATCTAGATTGGCTTTTACAGCCATATTTTTTGTAATGTTTTTTATTACAGCAGACGATTTAAAAACATCATCATCTATCTTAAAATTTAATGCTTTTATATCGACATAGGTATCGTCTAAATAACCTGTGGTATTCTTTATATTGGTGTTAATACTAATATTGCTAACCCCTTTAGGTAGATCGGGGTATTTAAACGATGCATTATTAGACAATAAGGTAATATCTAGTTTAGGAATTGTAGTTTCTGTTACCTCACCTTTTACAAAACCTTTTACAATAAAATTGCCTGAGGTTTTTATACCATCTAAACTTCTCGAATAATTATCTGGAATTAAAGCTAAAAAGTTTTTGAAATCAGACTCAGGATTATCAAAAGTAATATCTATTTTTTGTCCCTTGTCTAATAATTGTACAGAGCCATCAAAATGTAATGGTAATTTATTAATTAAGGCTTTATTGTTCTTAAAAGTATACTTATTTGCATTTAAATCTAGACCAATTATGGCGTCTAATTTTATATGGTTGTTTGTTAAATAATTCACACTATCTAAACTAAAGCTAACATCTACGCTCGTTTCTGTATCAAGCTCAGATGTTTGGGCAGAAAAAGTACCGTGCCCCTCGTGGTTTAGTTTTGTTACATGTAATAGCATGTTAGAAGCTTCGTCTATGTAGGTAACCACACTGTTTTTTATTTGATAATCTTTTATATGAAATTCAAAATCGCTCGTCTTGGCTTCCTTAACAGGTTCGTTTTCTGTTTTTTTAGCAATATCGTAATTAGCATGCCCAAACTTATCTACCTTAACAGTTAATAATGCCTCGTTTACATAAATACTATTAATACTTAATGGCCCATCGCCTGGCGATTTAAACAATTCTTTAATAGACATGGTAAACGCAATGTCTTTTACAGCAGCAAAAGTTTCGTCTTTAAAAGGTTCAAAATTAGTAATCGATAAATCGCTTACACTAACACTAGCTTGAGGGAAATTTTTAATAAAACTTAAATTAACGTCACTAAACTCGACTTTAGCATTAAGATTTTCGTTAATAACACGTTTAACGGTATCTTTAATTTTACCTTGAAAAATTAAAGGTAGAGCAATTAAAAGAGCGAGTACGATTAGTAAAGTAATTCCTAAGATTTTAAAGACTTTGCGCATTGAAAAGATATTTTTATAAAGATACAAGAGTGATCGAATTTTATGCTTAAGTACATAAAAAGATTAATATAAATTTAACCTAAATGCGAATAAGATTGTC
>CALHCQ010000030.1 GCA_937936645.1 uncultured Algibacter sp. | reverse complement strand
GTTGTAGATGCAGGGTGCGTTACAATAGTACGCGTATCGCCTAAATTAGCAGACAATGAACACATTTTTATAGCATTTAAAAATTTACGTCCGGCTTCTATACCTCCTTTTATCTCGAAGGCAACAATATTACCTCCTAGCTTCATTTGCTTTTTTGCAATTTTATATTGAGGGTGCGACTTTAAAAACGGATATTTAACCCAATTAATTTGACTTTGAGATTCTAAAAATTCGGCTACTTTTAATGCATTCTCGCAGTGCCTATCTACACGAACAGCCAGGGTTTCTAAACTTTTAGACAATGTCCAAGCATTGTAAGGCGATAAGGCAGGGCCTGTGTTTCTAGAAAACAAATAAATTTCTCTAATTAAATCGGCTCTACCAACAGTAACACCACCTAAAACACGCCCCTGGCCATCTATTAATTTTGTAGCAGAGTGTATAACCAAATCGGCTCCATATGCTATAGGCTGCTGTAAATATGGTGTTGCAAAACAGTTATCTATTATTAAAATAATATTGTGTTTTTTTGCTATACGACCCAGAATTTCTAGATCTATAATATCTACTGCAGGATTTGTAGGAGACTCGGCATATAATATTTTAGTTTTTGGCGTAATTAAAGCCTCTATCGTATCTGGTTCGTTAATATTAAAATAACTCGTTGTTATACCCCATTTTGGTAAAAACTTGGTAAACATAGAGTGTGTAGAACCAAATACAGAACGTGCAGACACGATATGGTCGCCAGTTTCTAACAAAGCTGCAAAAGACGAAAATATGGCCGCCATACCTGTAGCAAAAGCGTAACCAGCTTCGGCACCTTCCATTTTACATATTTTCTCTACAAACTCCGATGTGTTTGGATTTGTAAACCTACTGTATATGTTTCGTTTTTTTTCTTCTGTAAAAGAAGCTCGCATGTCTTCGGCATCCTCGAATACAAAACTAGACGTTAAGTATAACGGGGCAGAATGCTCTAAAAAATCGGTACGCTCTAATTGCGTGCGTATCGCTTCTGTTTCGAATTGCTTTTTAGTATCGCTCATTATTTTTATTTTTTTATCTATAAAACATAGCTTAATTATTATTTAAATAACATGAAAGCTTTATTGTTTTTATTTAATTAAACGTTGTCTTTAACTTATGTGTTTAGACAATCTTAAAATATCTCCAAAAACACCACGTGCTGTAACCTCTGCTCCTGCACCTGCTCCTTGAATAACAATTGGTTGCTCGCCGTAAGACTCTGTAAATATTTCGAATATAGCATCACTGCCTTTAATATGTCCTAATGTACTGTCTTCTGGAATAGAAACCAATTTAACCTCTAAAAGGCCTTTTTCTTTTGATAAATCGCCAGACAAATCACCTATATAACGTAATACATGCCCTGGTTTCTGGTTATCTTTTAAAGCCTTAAAGGTATCATCAAGAACCTCTAATTGCTCTAAAAAGGCGGTTACAGATATTTTTTGATAAGCCTCTGGTATTAAATTTTGCACAACCACATCGCTAAACTCATTTTTTAAATCTAACTCTCTAGCCAATATTAATAGTTTTCTAGCAACATCGTTTCCAGAAAAATCTTCTCTTGGGTCTGGCTCTGTAAATCCTTTAGATATGGTTTCTTTAATTATAGTACTAAAAGGCTTGTCTTGTACCGAAAAATTATTAAACAAATAACTTAGCGTACCCGAAAACACACCACGAATTCTTGTTATATTTTCTCCAGATTCGTGTAATAATTTAATAGTATCTATTAATGGTAAACCCGCCCCCACTGTGGTTTCGTATAAATACTGTTTATTATGCAGCTTTAAATCCTCTCTTAAAACTTTATAAAACTCGTGAGACACGGTATTTGCAACTTTATTAGACGAGACTAAATCGAAACCTGCCGCTACAAAAGACCTATAATTTTTATAAAAAACCGGACTTGCCGTATTGTCTACTGCAATTAAATTTTCTAAATGATTATTCTTAGCATAAGCAACAATATCATTTACATGGTATTTTTTTGCTTTTTTAATAGCCTGCTCCCAATGGGTGTGTACACCTTTTTTATCTAGTAAAACTTGCTTAGAATTGGCTATTGCAAAAATATTTAAGTGTATGCCTTTACGTTTTTCTATATCGTTTTTAGACTTTAATATCTGGTTTATTAAGGCGCTACCAACACCACCGTGGCCAAAAATGGCTATATTTATTTTTTTTGAAATTCCAAAAATCTCTCCATGAATAACGTTAACGGCCTTATTTAACTGGTCTTTTTTAACCACCAAACTCACGTTTTTACCAGTTACCGTATTATTAAACAACAGCGGCGTTATATGGTTTTTTATTAATGCATTAAAAGGCTTATGAAACGAACTTAGCTCGATACCTATTATAGAAATAACAGACACATCGTTATTAACATCTATCGTGTTAACGTCTTGCGAATAAAAATCGCTTTCAAATTCACGCTCTAGCGCAATAACAGCTTGTGTAGCTTGATTGGCTTTTATAATTAAGCCCACACCACGCTCTGAAGAGCCTTGAGACACAATGCTAACACTAATATTATAACTACTTAAGGCCTTAAAAATTCTAGCATCGACACCTATTTTACCCAATAAACCACGGCCTTCTAAATTTAACAAAGCCACATCGTCTAAAACCGACAAAGAGGTTACCTCCTTAACACTTGGTTTGGCAGTAATTAAAGTCCCTTCATCATCTGGATTAAAAACATTTAGTATACGTAAATTTATATTTTTTTCTACTAAAGGTATAATGGTTTTAGCATGCAAAACACTGGTACCAAAGTTTGCTAACTCATTAGCTTCGCTATAAGACAACTCTCGTATTTTTACAGCGTCGGCAACAAAATCAGGATCGGCAGTATAAATACCATTGACATGTGTGTAATTTTGAAGCTCTTCGGCATCTAAATAATTTGCAATAAGTGCAGCAGTATAGTTACTTCCGTTTCTACCTAGTGTTGTGGTTTCGTTTTTTAAATTAGAACCAATAAAACCTGTAAATACGCTTACAGCACGGCCAGACTTTTTAAAATACTCGCGTACATTGTCTTTAGACAGTTTAGCTATAGGCTGTGCGTTACCAAAAACATCGTTGGTTTTTATAAGTTGCCTAGCATCTGTTGCTAAAACAGCCACGCCACGTTCTTTTAATAAATGACAAACTAGTTTTAATGATAACAGCTCACCTTGAGCCAATATCTCATCTTTTATTTTTTGACTATAGTCCCCCAATAAATTAACGCCTTCAAAAAGCTTATCTAAAATAGAAAACTCTTCTGTATAATCTATACCAAGCGTTGGCGCTTTTTGGTATGCTTTAAAGGCCTCTAATTCGTTTTTATAACTCGCGCCTTTTAAGGCTAAATTTAAAATAGCTTCCAGCTCGTTTGTTGCATTACCTCTGGCAGATACAACAACACTTATAAGCTCGTTTTGATTTACTTTATTTTCTATAATAGAAAGTACACTATCTAAACCTTTGCCATTACTTAACGATTTACCGCCAAACTTAAGCACCTTCATTCTTGCTTTTTTAGAGTCTGGCACAAAAATACCTTCTATGATATTTTCTAGCTGTTCGTACTCCATTAAAAAAGCATCATGACCATGTACAGAATGTATTTCGTTGTACGTTACATTAGGGTGCGTTAAAGCTAAATGTTTGTGAGTCTCTCTGTTTTCTTCGGCTGTAAAAAACAAATCGGAATCGACACCAATAATATGAATATTTGCTTTTATGTTTTCTAGCACATTAAAATCGTCACCTCTATTTTTTGTAACATCGATGGTTTTTAAAAGCTGATTCATGAGCTTATAAGCCGATAACTGAAAGCGCTCTTGCAACTTTTTTCCATGGTGTAACAACCAACTCTCTACATTAAAAATTTGCAGATCGTCGTTTTTAGAACGTTTAAAACGCTCTTTAAAAGATTCTGGTGTACGGTAACACAACATAGCGTGCATTCTAGCATCGTGTACTGGGTGTTTAGAATTTAATAAAAACTGTTCCTGTATTTGGCAGTTACCAATAAGCCAATCGGTCGCTTTCCAGTCGGTAGCAACTGCAATAAGATTTTCTGTAAAATCTGGATTTAAAACAGCCATTTCCCAAGCAATACCACCACCTAAAGACCCGCCAATGGTTGCAAAAACCTTACCTGTTTTTAAACGCTCTAAACCTATTAAAAATAGGCTAGCAATATCTCGTGCTACAAAATCTTTATAATTATCTATAATAAAACCATCAAAGCCATTACCAGGTATATTAAAAGCTAAAACACTATAAGTATTCGTGTCTACAACTTTGTTTTTACCCACTAAGTCTTTCCACCAACCATCTTTACCTGCAACATCGCTATTACCTGTAAGCGCGTGATTTACTAAAACAATAGGTGCTGTACCTAAGGCTTTACCAAACACTTGATAGCTTAATTTTATTTCGGCATTAAGAACTTGACTTTGTGTTACAAAATCTTTTATGATGATATGATGTAATGGATGCTCCAAAGTTTTATTGTTTTATTTAGGCTACAAAGCAAAACACTTTGCAGCCTAATGGTATTTTATTATAATGTACTAAATGCTGCTTTTAGATCGGCTTTTAAATCTTCGACATCTTCTATACCTACAGACAAACGAATTAAATCGGTTGTAACACCTGCAGATGCTTGTTCTGCTTCATCTAATTGTTGGTGTGTAGTACTCGATGGGTGAATAATTAAAGATTTTGTATCGCCTATATTAGCTAGTAAAGAAAACAATTTTGTGTTATCGGCTATTTTCTTAGCTGCATCGAAACCTCCTTTTGGTCCAAATGTTACAATACCACTTTGCCCTTTTGGTAAATATTTATCTGCCAAGGTTTTGTATTTACTACTTTCTAAACCAGGGTAATTTACCCAGGCAACCTCTTCTTGTGCCTCTAACCATTTAGCAATTTCTAAAGCGTTTGCGCTGTGTTGTTTTATTCTAACCGGTAAGGTTTCTAATCCTTGTATAATTTGAAAGGCATTAAACGGACTTAAAGCACCCCCAAAATCTCTTAATCCTTCTAAAATTAATTTAAAAGTGTAAGCTGCTGCTCCTAAAGTTTCGTGATACACTAAACCATGATATCCTGCTGATGGCTCTGTAAATTCTGGAAACTTACCATTAGCCCAATTAAAAGTACCTGCGTCTATTATAGCACCTCCTAACGATGTGCCTTGACCGCCAATATACTTTGTTAACGAGTGTATAACTATATTAGCCCCATGCTTAATTGGGTTTAATAATGCAGGGGTAGCTACGGTATTATCTACAATAAATGGCACTTCGGATGCTTTAGAGTGCGCTGAAATAGCTTCGATATCTAAAACATCTAATTTAGGATTCCCTAAAGACTCAACAAAAAAGGCTCTGGTATTATCTTGTACAGCGGCTTTAAAATTATCTGGATTGGTTGCGTCTACAAATGTTGTTGTAATACCTAACCTTGGTAAAGTTACACTTAGTAAATTATAGGTACCCCCATATAAACTACTTGATGCTACAATATGGTCGCCAGCTTTTAATAATGTTAAAAGCCCTGTAGATATTGCCGATGTTCCAGATGCAAAAACAACAGCGCCTATACCTCCTTCTAAAGCAGCTAAACGTTCTTGTAATATTTGGTTGGTTGGGTTATTTAAACGTGTGTAAATAAACCCTAACTCTTTTAACGAAAATAAATTTGCCGCATGATTTGAGTTATTAAACACATAAGACGATGATTGATAAATAGGCACTGCTCGTGTACCTCCATTGTTTGCAAAATCGTGTCCTGCGTGCAATGCGTTTGTTGCTAGTTTGTGTGTACTCATTTTTCTAGTTTTTAGTTAATTACTAATTAGTTGTGATTAATTAAAAAGTTAAACTCACCCTGTCATGTGGTGATTTAAAATAGAAAAATGTTATAAAGATTTTTTACAAATTATAGATTTTTAATTTGTACGGTTATCTATCCAAACATCAATAAATGAATTGGCGTTTAAGTAGAATTTAGCACCTTCTTTAATAAGTTTAAAGGGTTGCTAAGGCTTCAACGGGTCTAATCCCTTCACCTTTCTTGATAACATTTCAATATGTAGTTGAACTTTATTTGCAAATATTCGGTTAGAAAAAGTTAATATCCAAATTTTTAGATGAAAAACTTTTTTTTAAAGTCGAATATCTCTAAAAATAAATACTTTTAAACGTAAAAACACACATAATGTTACTTTTTTAAGCGCGTGGCATGAAATTTATTTCGAATAACTAAGCCTATAGGTTTATTTTCTATTTTAGACTCTAACCAAGAAATGATATCTAAATACAAAAAAGCACGACTTTGGTACGGATCGTTTTCGTAGGTTTTTAGTTTTTTATGGAGCTTAATAAATTCATTTTTCACTTCGTGCGGATAAATATCGCCTAGTCCTTTTAAAAACTTTATAAATTCTTTTTGCACCTCGTACAAGTCTTCCATTTTTATTAAAAACTTGTAAGTACTTTTTATGAGCTCTTCTAGGTTATAATCTAAACCTGCCTCGTAATGCGCTACAAGATTTAAAATACGCGAAAAACAAAGCAAATCTTCACGCATTTGTAAGGATTTATTACTTATAATTTTAGATAAAAATTCGATGCATTTTTTATTCTCGCCAGCACCAAAGTACATACTAGCAATTTTGTAATAAAAAACCATAACATGATGCTCATCTATTCTGTTCCTATATTTTACCAATTCTTCTAACACCTCATCTATAAGCGGCAATCCTTTGTTAAAACTACCTTCTATAAAATGTAAATTGAATTTATTATTGTAGAGGTATAAAAAAGATAACCCATCTAAATTATCATCTTTAGGAAACCAAGACTCTTGCGTAATTTTTTCGAATTGCAATAAGCTATCTTTAAATTTTTTATGATGTGTTAAATAGAACAAAGATTCTAAAAGGTAATGGTTCCCTCTTAAAAAAAACACAGGATTTAGCACAATCATGTCTTTGTTCTTATAAAACAAATCGACCCATTTTGACGCATACTTATAACAGGATAAAAAATCTACAGTTAAAAAACTATACCATAATTTAGCTTTGTACAACCATAATTTTTCTCTAAACCCGAGTTTATTAATGTCGTATTTAGGAAGTCTGTCTCTGTAATATTTGTCTACTATTTGAAAATCTTCGTCGTTTTTAATGTAGCCAAATTTTAAAAACAAGCCATAAAGCTGCAAAGACAAATTAGATAATTTACTAGCTAATACATTGTGTAAACTTAACTCTTTAGCTTGTATAGATAGCTCGTCTGCACGGTTGCTAATACTTCTTGTTATGTATTGAGATTCTATTACTTTTTCGAGCTCTACAATTTCGTAAGCTACATTTTTTTCTTCGTTAGCTATTGCCAAGGTTTTAGCCTTGTCTAAAATTTTTAAACTTTGTTTGTATAATCCTTTGTGATATAAAATGGTAGCAAAATCTAGCTGCTCCCTAATTTGCACCCTAACATCTTGATGCGAAGGGTTTAAGCGCAAACTAATTAATATTTGTTTATAAAGATGCGCCTTAAGGTTAGATAACTGCTGTTTTTTAACAATTCCCTTCTTTAAAATAACAGTTTCATCGTAACTATTAAGCTTATCTAAAATATTAAATAAAGTTAAAAATTTAGAATCTCCATTAACACCTAATCGCCCTACATAAAGCTTAAATTGCCTTTTTTCGGACTTAGATAAGGACTTAACTAATATAAATAAATTATCTTTTTGCTCTTTTGTCATAGTTATAAAAACAACTGTAAAATACTAATAATCAATTAATTAATAACAAAACGATATAGTTAAACATCGTAAAAATAATAAGTATAATTATCATTTTAAGAAACCAAAATATAACTTCGTTAAACAATACGAAAATATATTTTAATAAATGTCTGATACTAACGTTCAAATTTTTGATACTACACTTCGCGATGGCGAACAAGTTCCTGGCTGTAAACTAAACACCGAACAAAAATTAATCATTGCTGAACAGCTTGATCTTTTGGGTGTTGATATCATAGAGGCGGGATTCCCTGTTTCTAGTCCTGGCGATTTTAAATCGGTAGAAGCCATATCAAAGATAGTAAAAAATGCTACAGTTTGTGGTTTAACAAGATCTGTAGAAAATGATATTAAGGTGGCTGCCGAAGCATTAAAGTACGCAAAGGTACCTAGGATACATACAGGTATTGGCACATCGGAGTCTCACATAAAATTTAAATTCAAATCTACACAAGAAGCTATTATAGAACGTGCTATAAAAGCTGTTGCTTATGCAAAATCGTTTGTAGAAGATGTAGAGTTTTATGCTGAAGATGCAGGAAGAACAGACAACGAGTACTTAGCACGTGTATGCGAGGCCGCAATTAAAGCTGGAGCTACAGTGTTAAATATACCAGACACAACGGGGTATTGCTTACCTAGTGAGTATGGTGCAAAAATTAAATATTTAAAAGAAAACGTAAAAGGTATAGATAAAGCTATTTTATCTTGCCATTGCCATAACGATTTAGGTTTAGCTACAGCCAACTCTATTGCAGGGGTAACAAACGGTGCTAGACAAATAGAGTGTACCATAAACGGTATTGGCGAGCGTGCTGGAAACACAGCTCTAGAAGAGGTGGTTATGATTTTAAAACAACACCCTAACTTAAATCTAGACACAAAAATACAAACAGAAATGCTTTACGGCTTAAGCCAATTGGTGTCCGAAAGTATGGGTATTTACACACAACCTAACAAAGCTATTGTTGGTGCTAATGCTTTTGCGCACAGCTCTGGAATTCATCAAGATGGTGTTATAAAAAATCGTGAAACTTACGAAATTATAGACCCTAAAGATGTTGGTGTAACAGAATCTGCCATTGTATTAACAGCAAGAAGCGGACGTGCAGCTTTAGCGTATAGAGCTAAAAATGTGGGTTACGAATTAACCAAACTACAATTAGACGAAATCTATACCAGCTTCTTAGATTATGCCGATAA
This sequence comes from uncultured Algibacter sp., assembly GCA_937936645.1. Taxonomy (GTDB): domain Bacteria; phylum Bacteroidota; class Bacteroidia; order Flavobacteriales; family Flavobacteriaceae; genus Postechiella. Next base: position 3,295 of record CALHCQ010000030.1, on the reverse strand, counting down.
GAAAAAAGAAGTTTTAGACGAAGACATACATAAAATTATAGAAAGCAGCAGACTTTACAAAGAGATTACATCTGCTTAAGTTATTAAGTATTTAGGTTATGAAATTAAATATTGCCGTTTTGCCAGGCGATGGTGTTGGCACAGAAGTAACAGCAGAAGCCGTTAAGGTTTTAAAGGCTATTGCGGTAGAATTTAATCATATTTTCACCTTTAAAAAAGGCCTTATAGGCGCTGCAGCAATAAGTAAAACAGGAGAGGCTTTACCAAAAGAAACTTTGGAACTTTGTAAAAGTACCGATGCCACATTATTTGGTGCTATTGCAGCCTCTGGCCATGATTTGGATTTAAATGCCAAAACCTTACCTATACAAGGATTATTAGATTTAAGAAAATCTTTAGATCTATATGCTAGCATACGCCCTGTTATTGCCTACGATAGTCTTTTAAATAAATCCCCATTAAAAAGAGATCATATTGTAGGTACAGACATCTCTATTTTTAGAGAATTAACAGGAGGTATTTATTTTGGAGAAAGTGAACTTAGTACAGACGGTAATTCAGCGTTCGATACTTGTAAATATTCTAGAGAAGAAATAGAACGTATTGCACATTTAGCTTTTAAAGCAGCACAAACAAGAAAAAGAAAATTAACACTTATAGACAAAGCTAATATTTTAGAAAGCTCTAAACTATGGCGTAAAATTGTTAAAGAATTAGCACCAAAATATGCCGATGTAAGCGTGCAATACATGTTTATAGACAATGCTGCAAAAGAACTTATACTTAACCCAAAACAATTTGATGTTATTTTAACAGAAAACATGTTTGGAGATATTATATCTGATGAAGCAAGTGTTATTGGTGGCTCTGTAGGCTTATTAGCATCTGCATCTATTGGAAATAAGTACGCTATGTTTGAACCACTGCATGGTGCATATAACAAAGCTAAAAACAAGGGTATTGCTAACCCAATAGCCTCTATTTTATCGGCAGCATTATTACTAGATCATTTTGGTTTATTTGAAGAAGCTGCTTTAATTAGAGAAGCTGTAGAGAAGTCTTTAAGCTTACATATTACAACACCAGATTTAAACACAAAATATGATAATATCTCTACCATTAAAGTAGGCGATTTTATTGAAGACTTTATTAATAATCCTGAAGAAACAAATTTAAATTTCACAAATATACATTTAGGACAGTCCACTATTATTTAACAATAATAATAAACAAACACAAAAAGCAATCTTGAGTCTCAATTTGATTCTAGATTGCTTTTTTGTATTTAAACAAGTAACGTTAAGTTCTCATCAATCAATATAATAGGTTATTATTTTTTACAACGACTTACCCCTGCAAGAAGAACAAATTTATCGTCTACAAGACACGAAAAAACTATTCTTTTTAGATTTAAGTGTGTCATTCTTATTTCCATAAAAACAGCTTATAATAGGTTCCTTTAGATACGACACTTTTTATACCTGTTCGTTTTCTAAGTTAATGAAACACCCCTATTTTATATTTTAATAATTACTGTTAAAATAAGACTCACTAAAAATTACCATATGTTAAAAAAATAATTTTTCTTGTAAGTATAATCTCAATAACATACTTTTACTTTTTCATATAAAAAAGGTGGAAATCGAAAAACCTAAATAGAGTAGATAAAAAAAAAGAAAAAGAAAAATGAAAAAATTAAAATTGAACATTTTATGTGTACTAGCACTAATTATGTCGTTAATATCTTGTAGCCAAGATGAAGTTAACGATAATGAAACACTATTAGAGGCCAATACGGAGCTTACTGCAAGAAGAAATTTTTCAGATAGGCAGCGAGAACGTTTTTGTGATGTATCCTTTTTAGGAGAATTATCATTTACCATTACTTTAGTAAACAATAACGGGGTAAGAAGAACTTTAAATGTATCTAATAGAAGAAGCGTATTTTTCGAAGGTGGTCTTGGTAGCATATTTTATACAATACCTAGTCAACTAAGGCGTACTGGTTTTTATAGAGCAGGTATAAAAAGCTATACTATTGCTGCTAGAGACGGTGGTGTGGCTGCTAGAGATATTGCTGGTTCTGGATCTATAAATGATGCTGCTGCAATACAAAGCGAAGTTGTTATTAGAGCAGGACAACGTCTAAGATACACTGGAAATATTAGAGGTCGTAACCGAAGAAATATAAACAACATACAGTTTACATTTAATAGAAACGACAGAAACAAAACTTGTTTTGACTTACTAAACTAATCACTTAAATTCTTTAAAAGCAAAAAGCATGAAAAAATTAAATATATTATGCGTTTTAGCATTAATTATATCTCTAGTATCTTGTAGTCAAGATGAAATTAATGACAACGAAACTTTATTAGAAAACAACACAAATACAGAACTTACAGCACGAAGAAGTATAAGAAACGTTCGTCGTTTTTGTGATGTATCGTTTGTAAATGAATTACGTTTTAGAATTACATTAATAAGTAATAATGGCGGTACAAGGTCTTTTAATGTACCTGATGAAACTGTTTTTTCTGATGAAGGTTTTGGAAATGTATTCTTCACTATACCTAGAAGATTAAGAAGTACAAATTTTTACAGAAGAGGTATTAAAGAGTATACCATTGAGTCTAGAAATGGTGGCGTAACACCTATTAATTTATTTGTTGGAGGTTCTATAAATACTGGAATTTTTAATCAAAGAGCCATTACGCTAAGAGCAGGCGAAGCATTTACTTATACTGCAAATGTTCAATCTGGCGCACGTAGAAATATTGATAACATTCAATTATCTTTTAATAGATCTAATAGAGAAAGAACTTGTTTTTTACAAGGTATAGAAGAAAGATAAAAAGGTTGCTTATGCATGACCTTATATCTTTTAAAACACACGATATTTAAAAGGTATATCAATAAAATGAACTTGGGTTCAACTTTAATTTTTAATTAAGGTTGGACCCTTTTTTATTACTAATATTAATTAAAAACAGACGAATCATATTTTTCACACAAAAAGAATAACATCTATATTTAGTTTAAAAAATTTACTAAAATTGAGTAAACGATATAAAACAAAAAACCTTTGAGTTTTAAGTAACACTCAAAGGTTTTTTATACTAATTAATGCTATAACTTGTAGCTAAATAACACCGTTTAAATTATCTTTTAAAAAATCTTTCTACTGTTTTTCCTGCATCAGAATAGATGGTTACAAAATATAAACCTTCTTGTAAATTAGACACATCGACACGAGCTCTTGATAACCTGTTTACATTTTCAGATTTTAAAAGCT
>CALHCQ010000029.1 GCA_937936645.1 uncultured Algibacter sp. | reverse complement strand
AGTTAGAGCTTTTGTTATTTATGATATATGTTCTAGAATTAATTAAAGTTATACTTATTCTCTTTAGTGACTTTATCTGCAATTATATTTCTAAGCTCTATGATATTAGGCATATTAACATACTTTATATAGCGTTTAAGTCCCATAAGCATCATTTTTTGCTCATCACCCTCCGAGAATGAAATTATAGAATGTTTTCCTGCGGTTTCTATAACATCTATAGCGTGAAATAAGTTAAGCTTAGCCATTGCTATTTGTTCTTTTACTGCATCCTCGCCTTGTTTCTTAGCCATTTTCTCTGCTCTTAAAATGGCAGATTCTGCTATGTAAACTTGAATTAATATATCTGATGCTGCCAGCATTAATTGTTGGTGTTTTTCTATCTTTTCTCCATATTTTTTTAATGCTGCACCAGCAACCATTAAAAATAACTTTTTAAGATTTTTTATGATGTTTTTTTCTTCTGAAAATAATTCAGAGTAATCTGGAGTTTCAAATGATGGTATACCCATAAGTTCATTTGCAACCTCAGTAGCAGGTCCCATTAAATCGACATGCCCTTTCATGGCTTTCTTTATAAGCATCCCTATACTTAACATTCTGTTAATTTCATTTGTACCCTCATAAATTCTAGCTATTCGTGCATCTCTCCATGCCGATTCTATTGGAGTTTCTTCTGAAAAGCCCATGCCTCCAAAAATTTGAATTCCTTCGTCAGTACACTTTTGTACATGTTCGGATACGACTACTTTTAATATAGAACATTCTATAGCATACTCTTCTACACCTTTCAATTCGGCTTCTTGATGTGTATCTTTTCCGTTATTTTGTCTTATTGAAATACGATCTTCTATGTTTTTTGCCGCTCTATATGTAGCAGCTTCTCCCACCCAACAGTTAGTTGCCATTTCGGCAATTTTTTGTCTAATGGCACCAAATGATGATATTGGTGTTTTAAATTGTATACGATCGTTGGCATACTTAATAGATTCTGTAATAACACGTCTCTGTGCATCTAAACATGCAGCTGCTAATTTTATACGCCCTACATTAAGTGCGTTCATTGCAATTTTAAATCCGTTACCTCTTGTAGATAACATATTTTCTACTGGTACTATGGTGTCATTAAAAAACACTTGTCTTGTAGAAGATGCACGAATACCTAGTTTATGTTCCTCTTCTCCCATGGTTATTCCATTTGGGTTTTCTGGATCGTATTCTACGATAAAACCAGTAATGTTTTTATCGTCTTCTATTCTAGCAAAAACAATCATTATAGTGCAAAAACCAGCATTCGATATCCACATTTTTTGACCTGTTATGCTATAATTTTTACCATCCTGAGATAGTACTGCTTTGGTTTTTCCTGAATTAGCATCACTACCAGCACTAGGTTCTGTTAAGCAATATGAACCAAACCACTCTCCTGAAGCTAATTTGGGAACATATTTTTGTTTCTGTTCTTCATTTCCATATAACGTAATAGGCATGGTACCTATACCTGTGTGTGCACCAAAAGCTGTACTAAACGATCCTGTTGCACCAGATATGTAGTCGCATACTAATACTGTGTCTACAAAGCCCATTCCCATTCCTCCATACGATTCTGGTACAGAAATACTTAAAAAGCCTAACTCACCGGCCTTGCGCATGCAAGATTCTGTTAACGCATAATCTTTTTTCTCAAATTGTGCTTTATGTGGCCAAACTTCTCGATCTACAAATTCGGTAACGGCTTCTTTCATCATCAGCTGATCTTCATTAAAGTCCTCTGGCGTAAATATATCTTCACATTTTGTTTCTTTTACAAGAAACTGACCTCCTCTTAATATGTTTTCTTCTTTAGATTCCATGTTGTTGTTGTTGTTTAATTATTAATTTAAAAATTCGAAAATACCACAGGCGCCTTGCCCTGTACCTACGCACATGGTAACAGCTCCATATTTACCAGACATGTTACGTTTTCTCATTTCGTCGAATAACTGTACCGATAATTTTGCACCGGTACATCCTAATGGGTGTCCAAGCGCTATGGCACCGCCATTAACATTAATAATATCTGGGTTTAATTTTAATTCTCTTATTACAGCTAAAGATTGCGATGCAAAAGCTTCATTTAATTCTATTAATTCTAAATCACTTTGCTTTAAGCCTGCTTGCTTTAAAGCTTTAGGTATTGCTTTAACGGGGCCAATACCCATAATTCTAGGTTCTACTCCAGCTGCAGCATAATTTACGAGTCTGGCAATAGGCTCTAAATTAAGTTCCTTTACCATGGCTTCGCTCATAATCATAACAAAAGCAGCACCATCACTCATTTGAGACGAGTTTCCTGCAGTGACACTTCCGCCTTGAGCGAAAACAGGCCTTAATTTTGCTAAAATTTCTTTATTAGTACCAGCTCTTGGGCCTTCGTCTTTATTTACAGTATATTTTTTTGTTGCTTTTTTACCATTTTCATCTACGTAAACTTGATCTACATGTATAGGCACTATTTGATCTTGAAAACGATTTTCTGCCTGTGCTTTTAAGGCTTTCATGTGCGAGTTGTATGCAAATTCGTCTTGATCTTCTCGAGACACCTTAAATTGATTTGCTACAGCCTCTGCTGTATTACCCATACCCCAATAATAGTCTTCATGACCTGCTTTAACAATGTCGTAATTAAGCTCGGGTTTAAAACCTGTCATGGGCACAGCACTCATGCTTTCTGCTCCACCAGCAATAATACAATCGGCCATACCAGCTTGTATTTTTGCAGTTGCAATTCCTATGGTTTCTATACCAGAAGAACAAAACCTGTTAACAGTTACCCCTGGTACATCTACTGCATTTAATCCCATTAAGGATATTAATCGACCCATGTTTAATCCTTGCGAACCTTCGGGCATGGCATTACCAACAATAACATCGTCTATGCGTGTTTTATCTAATTGTGGTAATTCTTTCATCATATGTTGTATAGTTTCTGCAGCCAATTCATCCGATCGTTTAAACCTAAATACACCTTTTGGTGCCTTGCCTACTGCAGTTCTGTATGCTTTTACTATATATGCTTGTTTCATGTCTATCTCCTTTTTAGCTTAATTTTAATTACGTAATGGTTTACCTGTTTTTAGCATATGCTGAATACGCTCTAAGGTTTTTCGTTCTGTACATAAACTTAAAAAAGCCTCGCGTTCTAGATCTAGCAAATACTGCTCTGTTACAAAACTAGGTTCTGATAAGTCGCCACCTGCCATAACGTAAGCAAGCTTATTCGCTATTTTTTGATCGTGTTCACTTATATAACGGCTAGCCTCCATAGCATCTGTACCCACCAAAAACATTCCTAAGGCTTGTTTACCAAGTACCTTTACATCTTTTCTTTTTACAGGTTGTGTGTAGCCAGCATCTGCCATAAGTCTTGCATGGGCTTTTGCAGTTGCTATTTGCCTATCTTTATTAATTACAACGATATCTTTTCCTTTTTGTAACAAACCTAAATCGAAAGCTTCTTGAGCAGATGTAGATACTTTTGCCATGCCTATGGTTAAGAAATATTCTTGTAAAGTGTTTAATTCTACATCCCCTTTTCTTAAACTGTCTGAAGCACGTAATGCCATTTCTTTAGATCCAGCACCACCAGGAATAACACCTACACCAAATTCTACAAGTCCCATATAAGTTTCTGCAGCAGCAATAACTTTATCGGCATGCATAGAAAGCTCGCAAGCACCACCAAGAGACATGCCATGTGGTGCTGCTATTGTTGGAATAGAGGAGTAGCGCATACGCATCATCGTGTCTTGAAAATATTTTATGGCGCCATTTAATTCGTCATATTCTTGTTCTACAGCCATCATGAATATCATGCCTATGTTTGCTCCAACAGAGAAGTTTGCGCCTTGATTTCCAATAACCAAACCATCATAATTTTTCTCTGCTAGATCTATAGCTTTATTTAAACCTGATAACACATCGCCACCTATTGTGTTCATTTTAGACTGAAATTCGCAGTTTAAAATACCATCTCCTAAGTCTTCTATTACAACACCAGAATTTTTAAAAACTTCTTTCGTTTTTCTTATGTTATCTAGTATAATAAAGGCATCCTGTCCTGGTATTTTTTCTTGCGATTTATTTGGAATGTTGTAAGCACAAGTAGCACCATTATTTACAGTATAAAACGATGTGTTTCCTGTTTCTAGCATATCTAACACCCAGTTAGCAGGAGTTAAACCTTCTTCTTTTATAATATTTAAGCCTTCCTGTAATCCAATAGCATCCCATATTTGAAAAGGACCATGTTGCCAACCAAATCCGGCTTTCATGGCATCGTCTATTTTATAGAGTTGATCTGTTATTTCTGGTATTCTATTAGAAACGTATGCAAATAACGCCCCAAAGCTTTTCCTGTAAAATGCTCCTGCTGTATCTGTGCCAGATACTAGAATTTTAAAACGATCTATAACTTTATCTACAGGTTTTGTTTTTTCTAAAGTAGCAAAAGATGACTTTTTTTGATTTTTATACTCAAGCGTATCTAAATCTAAAGCTAAAATTTCTTTTTTACCCTCTGCATTAATTTGTTTTTTATAAAAACCGCTCCCTGTTTTACTGCCTAACCATTTATTATTAACCATGGTGTTAATAAAATCTGGTAGTTTAAATAGGTTAAGTTGTTCATCCTCTTTGCAATGTTCTGCAATACCATTGGCTACATGTACTAGGGTGTCTAGACCAACCACATCTACCGTTCTAAATGTTGCCGATTTAGGTCTGCCTATAACCGGACCTGTTAATTTATCTATGGCCTCTACACTAAGCCCCATATCTTTTACGATATGAAATAAACTCATGATACTAAAAATACCAATTCTGTTACCTATAAATGCCGGCGTATCTTTAGCTATTACAGATGTTTTACCCAAAAATTTCTCTCCGTAACTATTTAAAAAACTCAGTACACTTGTATCGGTTTTTGGACCTGGTATAATTTCAAAAAGTTTAAGGTATCTTGCTGGGTTAAAAAAGTGTGTACCACAAAAGTGTTTTTGAAAATCTTCACTACGGCCTTCACTCATGAATTTAATTGGTATTCCAGAAGTGTTGGATGTAATTAAAGTACCAGGAGTTCTATGTTTTTCTAAAGTATTAAATACTTGTTTTTTTATATCTAAGCGTTCTACAACAACTTCTATAATCCAATCTACATCTTTTACTTTGTGTACATCATCTTCTAAATTTCCTGTTGTTATTCTATGAGCAAAACTTTGATGATATATTGGAGAAGGTTTAGATTTTAGAGCGCTTTTTAACGCATTGTTAACCAGTCTATTTCTAACTGTTATACTATCTAATGTTAACCCTTTTTTTTCTTCTTGGGGCTCAAGTGTTTTTGGAACTATATCTAATAAAAGTACTTCGACACCCACATTTGCAAAATGGCATGCAATACCACTACCCATAATTCCAGAGCCTATTACTGCAACTTTTTTTATAATACGTTTACTCATAATAATTTTACTGAATTATTTTTGATTAAATATTTTTTTATTGGAAACCATATCATTTATAAACTCGGCAACCTCGTAAAAGCTTTCTATTTTTTTACTCGGAATGTTATCTCTTATAGCCTTATTAAATGTTATAACTTTCTCTTTTGAATATGTTCTTTTTTCTTTTCCAAACTCTGTAAGATGAATAATAACGCCACGTCCATCATTAGGGTTTGGTTTTCTTAAGATGAGTTTTTTCTCTTCCATAGTTTTTAAAATACGCGATAAACTTGTTGTTTCCATGCCCATTTTAGGACCTAAGGCCGTAGAGGGGGTGCCTTCTTTTGGGTCTATACTTAATAATGTAAAACCAGTAGCCATAGTGCTATTAAATTTAGCGGCTTCTTCGTTATACATTTTGTTTATCGATAACCAGGTTGTTCTTAAGACGTAATCAATTGTTTTTTCTTTCATATATCGAGTGGTCTTTCTCAAATATAATAAAAAATACTATGCATGCATAGTATTTTTTATTGAAAATATGTTAAATAATTACTTTTTAAGCTAACTAGCCTCGGTATATTTGTTCTATGAGCTGTGCATACTTTTCTTTTATAACCTTGCGTTTCATTTTCATGGTAGGTGTAAGGTGTCCTGCGTCTATAGACCAAATATCTGGTGTAAGCTCGAATTTTTTAATTTGTTCCCATTTACCAAAATTAGAATTACAACCATTTATTTCTTCTTGTATTCTGTTAACAAGGGTTTCATTTTTTATAATTTCGGCAAAAGAGTTATAATTTATTTTATGCCTTTCTGCCCATTCTTTTATAAAAACCGGACTTAATTGTATTAAAGCAGCTGGCATTTTTTCGCCTTCGCCAATAACCATAACCTGCTCTATAAAGCGAGATTGTTTTAATTGATTTTCTATTAATGCAGGTGCGACATATTTTCCTCCAGAGGTTTTAAACATTTCTTTTTTACGATCTGTTATTTTTAAAAAACCGTCTTTAGAAACTTCTCCAATGTCTCCGGTATGGAAATAGCCATTATTAATGGCCTCATTTGTTTTTTCGCTATCTTTAAAATAGCCTAACATAACGTTGGGGCCTTTTACCAATATTTCGCCATCGGTAGCAATTTTTACAGTTACATGGTCTATAACTTTACCTACTGTACCTACTCTAAACCCTTTATTTCTCATGTCGTTAACAGCAATGACTGGCGATGTTTCGGAGAGTCCATAACCCTCCATAACAGGTAAACCCGCCGCTGCAAATACTCTAGTTAATCTTGGTTGCAAGGCTGCACTACCAGATACCATAAGCTCTAGTTTTCCGCCTAGGCCTTCTTTCCATTTACTAAAAATTAATTTTCTAGCTATTTTAAGTTGCCATTCGTACCACCAACCATTTTGTTTGTAAGGCTCGTATTTTAAACCTAGGTTTAAAGCCCAAAAGAAAAGTGCTTTTTTTATTCCTTTTAAATCGGCACCTTTAGCTACAATTTTATCGTATACTTTTTCGTAAAGTCTAGGTACTGCTGTCATTACCGTAGGACTTATTTCTTTTAAATTATCGCTCATTTTTTCTATACTTTCTGCAAAGTATATCTCGGTGCCACAATATTGATATAGATACAATATCATACGCTCAAATACGTGGCATACTGGTAAAAAACTTAATGCTTTAGAGTTTTCTTGCTTAAACGGTACACGCTTTTTACTATCTATGACGTTAGATACAAGGTTAGTATGCGATAACATAACACCTTTTGGTTTACCTGTAGTTCCAGATGTGTAAATTAATGTTGCCAGATCGTTAGGTTTTACAGCCTGCATTCTAGATTCTAGTTCTTCTTGGTAAGAAGTGTCTTCTCCTAACTTTAAAACATCTTTCCAGTTTTCTTCATTTGGAATATCATCAAAAGTAAAAATAGCTTTTAATGGTGTTTGTGCTTTTATTTGGTTAAGCTTTTCTAAGATACTTTTATCTGAAACAAAGCAGTATATAGATTCGGAATGATTAAGTATATATTGATAATCGTTTGCTGATATAGTTGGATATATTGGTACATTTTGAGCACCAGTTTGTAAAACTCCTATGTCTACAATATTCCATTCGGTTCTATTTGTACTGGAAATAACAGCTATTTTATCGTTAGGTTTTACACCTAATTTTAATAGACCTCTACTTATAGCATTGGCTTTATTTATATATTCTGTTGTAGAAATAGATTCCCACGCGCCATTATATTTTGTAGAAAAGGCTTTTTCTAGATTATATGTTTTTTGCATATAATACGGGAAATCGAAAATTCTTTTAATTTCTGTCATACTGTTTTGCTACTTGTACTAAATAATATAATGGTTAATTTATACATTATTTTTTAATTATTTAATAAAAAACAATACTAAATCATATCATATTTTAAATTTTATAAGTATTTAACTAGTTTTTTATAACTTTAAATCTTAGCAACTGGTTTTTGTTTTGTATTTGTAGCACGTAAAGTCCTGTAGGTAGTGAACCAAAATTAACGCTGTTACTTTGCGTTTCTCCTTGTTTTACAAGTTTAGATTCGAAATTATAAATATTATATGTGTACATATCTGTATCTAAATTTTTTATAGAGAGTTGTTCTTTTACAGGGTTTGGAAATATATAGGGTTTTGCTTTTCTAATATTTTGTTCTGTAATTTGTGTTTTTCTATCTATGCAAGATGATTTTATTAGCTTGTTGACAACATCATTGTCATGTATTTCTTTGTATCCCAGTTTTTTTGCTTTTTTTAAATGATAACAAGAAGTTTTGTATTGCTGTAAATCATTGTAAATTATAGCTATATTTTTGTGGGCTAATACATTTTTAGGGTTTAATTTTAAGGCATATTTTAAATCTTTTAGTCCAAATTCTGTATCATTTAATTTGTAGTATATCCTGCCTCTTAAGACTCTAATAGCTTCACTTATATTTGAATGGCCAAATTTTATTAGATTTTTTTCTTTTAAAAAGGCTTTATCTATATATAACTTAGCTTTTTTATAATCACGAGTACTTAAATAGTACTTAGAGAGCATTAAATGGCTAAAGCTATGTGTAGGCCATTTTTCAAGTACTTTTTTTAAGTAGAAAACACTTAATTCTTTAGAGTTGTTCTTGTATAAGGTGGTCGCTAAATTATAAACTAGTCTATTGTTTTCTGGGTTTCGCTCTACAGCTTTATATTTATAATGAATAGCATAATTATCCATTTCATACTCGCTATATATGCTGCCTATTATATCGTAAGTGTTACTCAAGTACTTATTGTGTTTTTGTTTATCAATACTTTTACTGTTTTTTAGGTATGCTATAATGTTCTCTGAGTCTTGTAAAGCAAGTAAATTAAAATTTAGTTGATGTCTTAAGTTTGCTCTTTTGTAATATTGGTCTAAAGGCGTTGACGTTTCTTTTATGGATGTATTAATTTTTTTTAAGCGCTGATATTTTTGCATCAAAACCTCTTTGTTTTTTGCATTAAATACTATAATGTGGTCTTTACGACTTATTAAATCTCCATTTTTAAATTTCCAAGTTGTTGTTAACTTGCCATCTTTATTGTATTTAAAACACTTACCATGAAAATTGTTATCTTTTAAATAAAAATCTTCATTTATTTCTCCTGATTTATAATATGTTTTATGATGAATAATTTCTTTTTTCGCGTTAAAAACAATTTCTCTAGAAATGATTTTATCTTTATAATAATAGCGTTTTATAGAATCGGTTTTTGTTTTGAAGTCCAGAAACAGATTGTGTTATTATAAGTATTAAAAAGTATAATGTTATTTTAGGCATATTTGGGTTAATTTATATTACAAAAAAAAACTCCTACTAATGTAGGAGCTTTTTTTTATAAAAAACATATGTTATGTTATTTTTTCTCAATCCAAAGTCTAGCGTTTACAAAAGCTTCTAACCATGGTGTTGCTTCATCTTTACGGTTTTCTGGGTAATTAGCCCAGTTCCACTGAAAAGTAGAACGTTCTATATGCGGCATTGTTACTAAGTGACGCCCTGTTTTGTCACATAGCATAGCTGTGTTAAAATCAGACCCATTTGGGTTGTGCGGGTAAGCCTCATAACCGTATTTGGCTACAATTTGATATTTGTCTTCTGTGTAAGGTAAATTAAATTTTCCTTCGCCATGAGAAATCCAAACACCAAGTGTACTACCAGCCAATGTAGATAACATTACCGAATTGTTTTCTTGGATTTTTACTGATGTAAATGAACTCTCGTGCTTACCAGAATTATTATGTACCATTTTTCCATGAACGTCGTGTTCTGGGTTAATTAAGTCTAACTCCATCCATAATTGGCATCCATTACAAATACCAACAGATAATGTGTCTTCTCTAGCAAAAAAGTCTTTAATAACTTTGTTAGCTTTTTCGTTGTATTTAATGGCACCTGCCCATCCTTTAGCAGATCCTAATACATCTGAATTACTAAAACCACCAACAGCACCAAGAAATTGAATATCTTCTAGAGTTTCTCTCCCAGATATTAAATCTGTCATATGAACATCTTTAACATCAAAACCAGCAAGGTACATGGCATTGGCCATCTCTCTTTCAGAGTTACTTCCTTTTTCACGAAGTATAGCTGCTTTTGGTCTTTTACCTTCTAATAAAGGTAATTTTCCTGTAAAATGACTCGGGAATGTGTATTGTAAAGGTTGTTTTTTATAATTATCGTAACGTTCTTTAGCTAAACCGTTGTTTGTTTGCTTTTGGTCTAGCAGGTAAGATGTTTTGTACCAAATATCTCTAGTTTCTTCAATATTAAATTCGAAACTTTCATCGTTATTTTTTATTTCTAGTACCCCTGTATTGTTAACAGAACCAATGTTAAAAAACTCAATATTATTTGTTTTTAATATAGTTTCTATTGCTGCATCGGCTTGAAAAACTAATCCGCAATTTTCTGCAAACAATACTTTAATAGAGTCCTCTTCGTTTAAGTTTGTAATATCAATATTGGCACCCAAATTAACATCGGCAAAGCATAATTCTAAAAGCGTTGTTATTAATCCGCCAGAAGCAACATCGTGTCCAGCTTTAATTAAGTTTTCGTTTATTAGGTTTTGAACCGTGTTAAATACCGTTTTTACAAAAGCTGAGTTTTTTACATTAGGAGCTTCGTTACCAATAGCATTTAGTACTTGGTTAAACGAGCTACCTCCTAATTTAAATTGATCTTGCGATATATTAATGTAGTAGATGCTATCGTTTGTTTGTTTAAAAACAGGCTCTACAACTTTGTTAATATCGTTACAATTTGCACCAGCCGATATAATTACAGTACCAGGAGATATAACATCTTCGTCTTTATATTTTTGTTTCATAGACAGCGAATCTTTACCTGTTGGTACATTAATTCCCAAGTCTATAGCAAATTCTGATACCGCTTTAACAGCTTCGTATAAACGAGCGTCTTCGCCTTCATTTTTACAAGGCCACATCCAGTTTGCCGATAGTGATACGTTTTTTAAACCATCTTTTAAAGGCGCCCAAACTAAATTTGTTAATGCCTCTGTAATAGAGTTTCTACTTCCTGCAACAGGATCTATTAATCCAGAAATTGGAGAGTGGCCAATAGATGTGGCTACACCTTCTTTTCCATTAAAATCTAAGGCCATAACACCTACATTATTTAATGGTATTTGTAAAGTACCCACACATTGTTGTTTAGCCACTTTACCGCCTACACAACGGTCTACTTTATTTGTTAACCAATCTTTACAAGCTACAGCTTCTAGTTGTAAAACTTGCTCTAAATATATTTTTAAATTTTTGGTTTTATATCTTGGGTTTTTATAGTTTCTAGCAACCGTTTTGTCTGTTAATACGGTTTTAGGAGAGCTTCCAAACATATCTTCCAGAGCCAAATCCATTGGTTTGTTGCCTTTGGTTTTAGATTGAAAAGTAAAACGGTCGTCTCCAGTAACATCGCCAACAGTATAAATAGGGGAGCGTTCGCGATTTGCTATTTTATTTAACGTATCTATATGTTTTTCTGCAATAACAAGTCCCATACGCTCTTGCGACTCGTTGCCTATTATTTCTTTGTCTGATAAAGTAGGATCTCCAACAGGTAAAGCGTCTAAATCTATTTTTCCACCGGTATCTTCTACCAATTCAGATAAACAATTTAGGTGTCCGCCAGCACCATGATCATGTATAGACACAATAAAGTTTTCGTCACTTTCTACCATACCACGAACAGCATTAGCAGCACGTTTTTGCATTTCTGGATTAGAACGTTGTACAGCATTTAGCTCGATACCAGATGCAAAAGCACCAGTGTCTGCAGACGATACCGCTGCACCACCCATACCAATTCTGTAGTTTTCGCCACCAAGAATTACAATTTTATCTCCAGATTTTGGTGTGTCTTTTAAAGCTTGTTCTGCTTTTCCATAACCAATACCACCTGCTTGCATAATAACTTTATCGAAACCTAATTTTCTAGCCTTTGCATCGCTAGAAGATGAATTTTCGTTATGCTCGAATGTTAGTACAGAACCTGTAATTAGTGGTTGTCCAAATTTATTACCAAAGTCTGATGCGCCATTAGATGCCTTTATTAAAATATCCATTGGTGTTTGGTATAACCAATCTCTAGCGTCTAATTTTTGTTCCCAATGTCTGTTTTCTTCTAAACGAGAGTATGAGGTCATGTAAACAGCTGTACCTGCTAAAGGTAAAGAACCTTTACCACCAGCTAGACGGTCTCTAATTTCTCCGCCTGCACCTGTAGCGGCACCATTAAATGGTTCTACAGTTGTAGGAAAATTATGTGTTTCCGCTTTAAGCGAAATAACAGAATCGAAGGTTTTTGTGGTATAAAAATCTGGCTCGTCGGCACGCTTAGGAGCAAATTGCTCTACTTTTGGGCCTTTAATAAACGCCACATTATCTTTGTAAGCCGAAACAATATCGTTTGGATTTTCTTCGGAAGTTTTACGTATCATTTTAAATAATGATACTGGTTTTTCTTCGCCATCGATAACAAAGGTGCCGTTAAATATTTTATGACGACAGTGCTCACTATTTACTTGCGAGAATCCAAAAACTTCAGAATCTGTTAATGGACGGCCAATTTTTTTAGAAACACCCTCTAAATAACTCACCTCTTCATCACTTAAAGATAAGCCTTCTTGTGTGTTATAAGCGGCAATATCTTCAATATTTAAAATTGGTTCTGGCTGTATATCTATGCTAAAAGATTTTTGATTTAAACCGTTAAATTTTTCGAAAATCATAGGGTCAAAATCAGTAAAATCTTCTTTAACAACATTAAATTCTTCTATTCTTATAATGTTTTCTATACCCATGTTTTGGCTAATTTCTACTGCATTTGTACTCCATGGTGTTATCATGGCTGCTCTGGGACCAACAAATACAGCATCTAGACTGCTGTTTTCTATTTTAGGTTGATTTCCAAAAAGCCAAGTTAGCTTAGAGATAGTCTCTGTAGATAATTCTCCTACTGTTTGTACCGCAAATACGTTTTTGTTTACGTTGCCAAAGAAATGAATCATTATATGATAATTTGTATTGTTAAAAGTAGTTGCAAACTTACTCCTTTTTAATTAATTTTTAATGCTAAAGTGTATAGTTTTAAAAGGATATATACTGGATATATTGTTTTTATTTATAACCTTTTTATTTTCGTTATATTTTTCTGTCTATTGTTTGGATGACTAGGTTTTAATGTTGTGTTTTTATTTTAAATTTTTAAAATAAAAAAAGTGCACTTCTAAAAATAATTAGAGTGCACTTGTATTCAATTTTTAATTGTAAATTTTATGACTTGCGTTCTAGTAAAGCCATGTAAAATCCGTCGAAACCAGATTTGTGGGCAAGAACTTTTTTATCTTTTATTAATTTAAAGCCTTGTCCGGCCTCAGATTTTAAGAACTCTGTAACTTGATTTTGGTTTTCCGATGGTAATACAGAACATGTTGCATAAACAAGTTTTCCTTCAACTTTAACTATTTTAGAGTATTGTTGTAATATGTCCTGCTGGGTTTTTCTAATTTTATCTAAAAAATCGGCTTGTAATTTCCATTTCGAATCTGGATTTCTACGTAAAACACCCAAGCCAGAGCAGGGAGAATCTATTAAAACACGGTCGGCTTTATTGTAAAGTTTTTTTATTGTTTTAGTCGATTCTATAGCGCGAGTTTCTATGTTATGTGCTCCATTACGTTTCGCCCTACGTTTTAACTCGTTAAGCTTATTACCATAAATATCCATAGCAATAATTTGCCCTTTGTTTTCCATTAAAGAAGCTATGTGTAGCGTTTTACCACCAGCACCAGCACAAGTATCTACTACGCGCATCCCTGGTTTAACATCTAAAAATTCTGCTACGAGTTGCGACGATGCATCTTGCACTTCAAAAAATCCATTTTTAAAGGCTTCGGTAGAA
>CALHCQ010000028.1 GCA_937936645.1 uncultured Algibacter sp. | reverse complement strand
TGTATATTTTCTATAATAGCGCTTTTTACTTTGGTGCTATAGTGCATCATGCTGGTATATCTATTAAAAATGCCTTTAAAATTAGATGGTGCGCCAAGTAGAATAATTTTTTTTACTGATGATATAGGTGTTTTATAAAGTGCAAAAACAGTAGACATGCCCCCCATAGAGTGTCCAATAATTACGGTGGCTTTTATTTGGTTTGCTATTTTGTTAATACATGCGGCATTCATAATAGCATTAAACGTTTTACCCTGTGAGCTACCATGTGCGGGCGCGTCTATGGCAACTACGTTATATTGTAGCTTGTTAAGTAGTGTTATAAGATCTTTCCACCTGTAACTGTTACTTTCCCAGCCATGGGCCAATAAAATAGTGTCTTTATTTCCTGGCCAAGTATAGGTTTTAATATTTAAGCCGTTATAGTTAATGTTTTCTATTTGAGCTGTGTTGAGGTATTTTTGTTCGTGCGGTTTTGTTTTTCCTTTTAGTGGGGTAGAAAATAGTTGCATAGCTATTTTTGCAGACTGTTTTGGAGACAAAAGCCCTATGGTGTTAATAATGAATCCAAGTATTTTGGGGAGCGACTTTGTCATGTTAAGCTTCTTCTCTATTAACTAGATCTAAAGAAAAAGCTGGGTGCATATGGCAATATATTCGCAAGGTTCGTTAAAAGGGTTAGCGTACTGAACTCTAGTATGGCGTTCTATTTTTATAGACTGCCCAGCGCTTAGTACTATTTTTTCGCCCTCAATAGTAAATTGTTTTTTTCCTTTAATTATAAAGGTGTATTCGTCAAATTCTGGCGTTTGAAACGGTTCGCTCCATCCTGCTGGTGCGGTCATGTGTGCTAAACTTAGCGCTTTGTTGTTATTTGTAGGCACACCAAAGTGTTCTTTTATTACTTTTCCATCTGTTGTAGGTACTGTAAATGGCGTATTTTGTAATATGTATTTTTTTTTAGTCATTGGTAAAGAGTGGGTTTTAATGTTGGTCCTGTAATGGTTTGCGTTTTATCATGCCTCCTTTAATATCTTTTACAACGCCCATTATTATAAAGGCACTCTTGTCTATTTTATCAATTTCGGTATGTAGTTTTGCTAACTCTAATCGGGTTACTATGGTGTAAATAATATCTTTGTTGTAGCTGTTTCCGTTGGTGCCATGTCCGCCTTTACCAGCATAAATTGTACAGGCTCTACGTAAATTTTGAGTAAGCATAATACGAAGCTCTTCGTGCTTGTTAGATATTATTGTAACGCCAACATACTCTTCTACACCATCTATAACAAAATCTACTGTTTTTGCAGCAGATAGGTAGGTAAGTATAGCATAAAGCGCTGTTTCTATAGATAATACATAAGCGCCTACCGAAAAGATAATAATATTTATAAGCAGTAAAACATCGCCTATGGTTAAAGATAGTTTACGCCCTAAATAAATAGCTAAAACCTCTGTGCCATCTATTACGCTACCACCACGCATAGCCATGCCTATACCTAAACCTAAAAAGAAACCGCCAAATACGGCTATAAGCAATTTGTCTTCTGTTATGGTTGGGTAATTTACAAAATGCACAATTATTGCAAGTAAACCTATGGCAATAATACTTTTTAAAGCGAATTTTTTACCAATAGTTTTAGAGGCTAAATATATAAAAGGAAGGTTTATTACAATAAGTAATAAACCCAGCTTTAAGCGCGTTGTATGCTCTAATAACAGCGATATGCCAGTTGCACCTCCATCGATAAAATGGTTTGGTAATAAAAAACCTTTTAGTCCAAAACCAGCAGAAAACACGCCTATAATAATATAAACGTATTCTTGTATGGCATGCGATAGCTCTACTTGAAAATTTCTTACCAAGGGTATGATTTGTTTTTTGCTAACAGGCTTGGTTTTGGCCTGCTTTTTTTCTAGTTTTTTTCGAGCTAAATCAACTAGTAATTTTGATAAGAATGGATTCATTTAGGTAAACGTGTTACTTATTCCAGTTTATAAAAAAGTATTTAATTTTGGCATCGTTAGGTATTTGAGCAGCTTCAATTTTTAAACTCATATCAAATCTAAGGTTTGCGGGTAAATCTTTTTTATCGATAATAAAAGAAGTATTTAAAGCATCTACACTTAGTACTAGTGAATTAATTAAATTACTTATTCTAGATATTTTGTAATGACTTGTAATATCTTTAAAAGTACTTAAAGTCGATATGCCTTTGCTTGTTTTGTAACGCGCATCTAAAACTTGAATTTCTTTGATGTAAGATGTAGAGTCTAGAGCTTGTCTAGGCGTTAATGTAAGTAGTTTTTTGCCTCCTTTTTCGAACACTTCAATGTCGTTAATGCTTCCTGTAAACTCGTCACCACCAATAAACTTAACGATAGAATCGTTAGGGAAAGCAAGTTTTAGGTCTTTAACTTGAGTAGAATCGGTTAGTAAGCCAATGTTTTGTTTGTTAATTAAAAAAGGATCTTGCTTTTTACAACTAACAAGTAGTGTTGATACGGTTAAAAGACTAAAAATTAATTTATACATGTTTTTATCTGTTTTTCATTACTTTGGTTAAAATACCAAAAACGCTACGTATAAAAGTGGCGCTTGTTAATACTTTTACTACGGGATTCATGGCTGTACTTTTACGACGCGTTGAGGTTGTTTTTGTTGCAGCTTTTTTAATTTTTTCTTCTTCTGCTTTAGCTTTTTCTTTTAAATCGTCTTTTTGAGCGACTTCAATTTTCTTGTTAAGCATCTCATAAGCACTCTCTCTGTCTATCGTTTTATTATATTTTTCTATAAGTTTAGATTGAGATAATAAATCGCTTAATTCGGTATCGGTTAAAACATCCATTCTACTCATTGGAGCACGCATCATGGTTGCTGCTAAGGGCGTAGGTCTTCCTTTTTCGTCTAGAGCAGACACAAGCGCTTCTCCTATACCTAAAGAGGTTAGCAGTTCTGTTGTGTCGTAATATTTAGATTCTGGATAATTTTGTGCCGTAAGCTTTATTGCTTTTCTATCTTTTGCTGTAAAAGCTCTTAATGCGTGTTGTATTTTTAGGCCTAGTTGTCCTAAAACTTCTTCTGGCACATCGGTAGGTGTTTGTGTTACAAAATATAAACCAACACCTTTACTTCTAATTAATTTTACGATGCTTTCTATTTGATTTAGTAAGGCTTTGGATGCTTCTTTAAAAATTAAATGCGCCTCGTCTATAAAAATAATTAATTCTGGTTGGTCGCTATCGCCTTGTTCTGGAAATGTAGAATATATCTCTGCCAATAGGCTTAACATAAATGTAGAAAACAGTTTGGGTTTGTCTTGTATATCTGTCAATCTAAGTATGTTTATAAATCCTTTACCCTCGTTGTTAACTCTTAATAAATCGTCAACCTCGAAAGATGTTTCACCAAAAAATAAATCGGCACCCTGCTGCTCAAGCTCTACTATTTTTCGTAAAATAGCTCCTGTAGATGCGGTAGATATTCTACCATAAGCTTCTGTAAACTCATCTTTGCCTTCTTGAGTAGCGTATTGTAATATTTTTTTAAAATCTTTTAAATCTAACAAAGGCATGTTGTTGTTATCGCAATACTGAAAAATGACAGATACGATACCAGATTGCGCCTCGCTTAAGTCTAAAATTCTAGATAAAAGCACAGGGCCAAACTCACTTACGGTAGCTCTTAGTCTTACACCTTCTTGTTGTGAAAGAGTTAAAATTTCTACAGGAAAGTTTTTGGCTTCAAAGGGGATGCCAATTTTTTCGTGACGTTCGTCTATTTTGGCATGACCTGTACTTGGTTGTGCTATACCACTTAGGTCTCCTTTTATATCCATAAGTAATACAGGGATACCTTTATCACTTAAATTTTCGGCTAATACTTGTAACGATTTTGTTTTACCGGTACCTGTTGCTCCAGCTATTAAACCATGTCTGTTCATGGTTTTTAAAGGTATTTTTACATGAGCATCTGTAATGGTTTCGCCATCTAGCATAGCTGCTCCTATGGGTATAAAGTCGCCTTTTGTTGTGTTGCCTTCAATGATTTCATTTAAAAATGTGTCCTTGGTGCTCATGTTTCTTATTTTTTTATAAAAATATGTTTTATTAGCCAAAGTAAAAAAGAAGCTCACATAAAACTATCAACAATTAAAAATCAAACAACTATCTTTGCATGCTTATGATTAAAGAGATTAAAGAATTAGTAGATAAAGGTGAAATGCTTCCTTTAATGGAAGAGTTTTATACCATACAGGGCGAAGGCTATCACAAAGGCACTGCTGCATATTTTATTAGACTTGGTGGTTGCGATGTGGGTTGCCATTGGTGCGATGTTAAAGAAAGTTGGGATGCTAATTTGCATCCGCCAACAGCAACAACAACAATTGTAGAGAACGCTAAACAGTACAGCGATACTATTGTTATAACAGGCGGAGAGCCTTTAATGTGGGATATGACTGCATTAACTTCGCAATTAAAAAGTAAAGGCATGCAGGTGCATATAGAAACATCTGGAGCTTACACGCTAACAGGTACTTGGGATTGGATTTGTTTGTCGCCAAAAAAACTAAAATTACCAACTCAAGCTGTATATGAAAACGCCAATGAGTTAAAGGTTATTATTTACAATAAAGACGATTTTAAATTTGCAGAAGAACAAGCAGCTCAAGTCAACGATAATTGCATACTGTATTTACAACCCGAATGGAGTAAGCGCGATAAGGTCGTGCCAGAAATTGTAGATTATGTTATGGCAAACCCTAAATGGAAGGTGTCTTTACAAACTCATAAATATTTAAATATACCTTAATAAAAAAAGACTTTGATTACCAATCAAAGTCTTTTTTTTACGATTATAAATTATTTCGATTTAAAAAAATAATAGTTTTATTGTTTGCCTAAGTTTTTTTTAATTTAAGCCTTTTTACTCAACTATGTTATTTTAAAATTGACGTATAATGCCCCATAAATTACTCTTTTACAAGTTTAGCAGTCACCTCCTTAATTTGATACGTAGACAGGTCTAGTTTGTGGTTTAATAGAATGGTTTTCTTTTTAGGAAGTTTGTTGTAAAATTTTTTGTAGTCAATAAGTTCTTTCCCTGATTTAGTGATTACATTGAAATAAATAACATAACTTTCTTTATTCATAAAATCATATTCAGAGTTATTAGTGATTTCGAAATCGATATTAATATCATTATATTTTTCTCTCTTTTCGCCTATTTTTAATATGTTTAACTCAAGGTCTTTTAGCGTAACAATTTGAACTAAAGCTTGTTTGTTAACGTGATTGCTTTTAGTAGAAAAGCATCCTGTTAGTATTAAAGAAACGACAAGTATAATGTAAAATTTTTTCATTGAATTTATTTTATAAAAAGTAATAATGTTTGTAAAACACGGTCTTGGTTAGATGCGTTTTGATATTTGTTTCTAAGTTCTGTAACGCTAGTTTTATATATACCTTCGTAAAATTTTAAATTGTCATTTAAGGCATCTACTTCTCTATGATGTACATATTTTGATATATCAGATTTGTTAAAAAAAATGGTAGCATATATGCTTTTAAATTCTTTAAAAATTAAGGTGTATAATTTTTCGTTTTCTTGTATGTTTAGTTTGTTTTCATCTGTTAATTCAGATAATAAAACTTCTAGATAAGGTAGTTTTTGTAGTGTTGTACTTTCCGATTTTAAAAGCATAGAAGATAGTTTGCTTATGTTTTTATTGACATCTGCTAACCTTTGCTTGTCAAGAGACAAAGTTTTAAACAGACTTAGATATATATAGAATAATTCATCTGCGTTTACGTTTACTTCTTCTTTGTTATTTAACTTAATGAAGGTTTCGTAAGGGTTTATTACTTTTACATTATCTGTGTCAAGAGAAAGCTCATTATAAAAAAGATTGTATAATAAAGATATATCTTTATTAATTTTAGAAATTAATTTTTTTTCTGTGTCATTAAATAATTGAACGTCTGTATATTTTAATGCTTTTGCCTGTTTGTTAAGCCTTTTTAAAACATACACAAAAAATTGATCTTTAGTTTTAAAACCTGCAAATTTAGACGTGTCTTTTTCAGTAAATGCTTTTAGCAACGATTTTAATTTATTAAAATAATTTATAGAAGAAAAAACATTCGTATAAATATTTCGACTTTTCAACGACTTCTTTGTGGTTATCAATTTTAGAAATAGATGTCAAATTTGGGTTGGTGTTTCGATAGTCTATTAGGTGACTTTTATATCTATTATTAAAAATTGGTAATGGTTTTAAAAAATTATCACGATCTAATAATTTTTTAAAATGATTTGTGCGCGCTATTTTTTTCTCTGGAAATTCCTTAAGATAGAGGTAGTCTGTTCGATATCCAGAACCTAAAGTTTCTTCTGCTATTTCTAATGATTTATTATAGTTCCTTAAAATATAATTTGCAGTGGCAACGTTGGCTCGCATAGCCCACAAGGCTTTCTTGTTTTTCTTATTATTTTGGTCAATAGCTGCTAATTTAGATTTCCATTTAGGTAATATTTCTTTTGTTTTATGTATTAATTTTTTTTGATCTTTTTCTTGAATATTTACCGAGCCAATTTTTCGTAAAGCATCTATATCTACATTTATGGCCGTAAAATCGAAACCTTTTTTCTTTCCAATTTTATAAAAGTAAACCCCTTCTTTTTTTTCATACACACCTATTTCATCATTTATAAATGAAGCTAATTCTTGAACAGCGTAGTAGAATGTTTCGGTTGTTTTTTGAATGTAGTTTCTAGCATTATTAGCTTTTAAAGCGCTTAACGTTTTATTAAAAATTAATTTTTCATCATTGATATCCTTAAATACGAATTGGTCTAATAGTACATCTTTTAAGACCGTTTTTTCAAAAATAACGTTCTTGTTGTTTTCTTTTATCACAGCTGTAACTCCGCAGTTGTAAACTATTTTACCGTAGTACTCTTTTAATTCGGTGTTTGAGATAGAAAGTTTTTTGGAACTTGTTCTTATTTCATAAGATGGTGGGGTAGCAGTAAAGGTTATCGTGTAATTAGCTTCCGAAGGAGATACAATTTCTAAATTATTAAAATTTAAATCGTTTAATATTAACGCGGCTATTTCTTGATGCTTATTTGGTATGAAACTTATATCGATTACTTTATTTTGATTGCCATTTTTTATAACAATATCGCAGGCTTTTTCGTCTATAATAATGCCTATAGAATTACTTTTTAGTAATTGATTCGGGTACTGTTTTTGGTACGTAAAAATGATGTTTTGCGATAATTTTTGAGACTGTCCTGCCATAGTAACAAGAAATCATATAGCAAATTTTAGTATGTCAGTTTTAAGCATTATTTTTCTAGGTGTTAATTAAGCGCTTTAGTAAACGTTGGTTTAATAAATATTTATTTAAGGTGTGTATACCTCGCCTCTATGCGGTTTTAGAGCGTCTCTAATAGGTTTCATTTCATCTTCATTTACAACAAGAAAAGCAATGGCGTGCACATCATTAATAGTATTAACGCCTGTTATGGTTATGTTTAATTGTTCAATTTTTATAAATTCTTTTAAATGTATGTTGTGATGCTCGGCAATTTTTAGGGCGTCAGGGCCTCTAAAATCCCAAATAAGTTTTAACTGTCTCATGTTGTATTGGTGTGTTATTTAAATGTATAAAGTGCATTTTACATTTGCATTAAAGTTAAGAAGTGGTATTTTAACCAAAAATAACATACTGACTTGGCAAATACTAATGTGTTACTATTTAACGTTTCAAGTTAGGCTAGTTGTCAAAATATATATTGTTATTTTTGCTGGGCTAATTTAATTGTTAAATAATTATTTAAAGTATGAAAGTAAAGTTTTTTTCTTGTTTATCCATTCTGTTTTTTGTGAGTCAGTTTTATGCACAATCACCTAAAGAAACGCCTCTTTTAGTTATAGATAATGATCCGGTTTATAAAGCTGATTTTTTAAGGGTTTATAATAAAAATATAGATTTGGTTCAAGATGAATCTCAAAAAAATGTAGACGAATATTTAAAGCTTTTTATAGATTATAAATTAAAAATAAAAGAAGCACATGCTTTAGGTTAC
>CALHCQ010000027.1 GCA_937936645.1 uncultured Algibacter sp. | reverse complement strand
TTAAGTCCTAAGACTTGTCTTTTAACAA
Source organism: uncultured Algibacter sp. (assembly GCA_937936645.1). GTDB lineage: Bacteria > Bacteroidota > Bacteroidia > Flavobacteriales > Flavobacteriaceae > Postechiella. The sequence continues at coordinate 3,275 of CALHCQ010000027.1, read as the reverse complement.
CTATAGTAAGGAATTCCTTAATCTTCAGTATGATTTATTCTCTTTGTTTAACACCATCGTTTCCAATGATGTCTTACGCTGTCAATTCAATATGTGTATGAACTTAATATCTTATCTTTACTAACATCGTTTCCTTTGTTAGCGGCTGCAAATATACAACCTTTTTTAACACTCACAAATGTTTTTTGATTTATTTTAAAGTTTGTTTTTTTGAAGTATTGCTTCAAAATTTAAACCTTAATATAAACCCAAACTTTTAATGAACATAACCGCTAGCTAACGTATCGTTTTTTAGCGGGGTGCAAATATACATTCCTTTTTTGATTTAGCAACTCTTTTTTAAATGTTTTTTTTTGATTTTTTTGTGATTTATGAAGTAACAGACTTGCTGTGAATGGATTGTGGGTAATTTAAACGGTAATAAACCTATTTATTAAATTAATTTATGTGTTTACTGGAAAAAAAACTGCTTCATAGGTCTTATAAAGTAAAAATTTGACGCTAAGTATTTAACCACTACACTTCAAAAACCAAAAGAACAAGTAGTCGAAATAGGAATTGAAGTTTTACGACATCCTATAACAAATAAAACATCAACTTTAAAGACACAACAAGTACCAAACAACACCCAACTAATATTTAAGTACTCAAACAATAACAGCACTAGTTATTTTAATATTATATGTATTACGCAGAAAAACATACAAACAAAAAGTTAAAGCAATTATTAAGAGATGTAAATCTATATGTACAAAATGGAAAGCGGCCTCTATTATTAAAACAAGTCTTTGGTATAGCGTCGCTTTAGCCCTTGGCACAGTCCTGGGGTTTTATTACAAAAAACCAAATACCCAAATGTTGGGCATAGCGCTAAACAAACCTTCGGAGTGGAAAAAAAATTTGTTTTTAGAAGTTACAAGAGCCAATACCGCTTTTTTCGAGCTAAACACCAAACGCTATGGTAGTTTTCAATTTAACTGGTACGCCTTCTTTATAAGTACCCTAATTATAATATGGGTATACACCTTAGTAAATAAAACTAAAATTATTGCAATTATAAAGTCTAAACTAAAACCTTATTTAAAGTAAGCCATTAAAATTTGTTTTTAAAGCCTATTTTTATATAGTATCTTTGCAGCTTTAAAATTCCATTTAGCATTTATAATATGTCGCAATTATCAGAGCAAGAACTTGTAAGAAGAGAGAAATTAACAAAATTACGTAGTTTAGGTATAAACCCCTACCCTGCCGACTTATACCCTGTAAATAGTACATCTAAAAACATAAAAGATCAATTTGAAGAAGGCAAAAATGTTGTTATTGCTGGACGCTTAATGATGATTAAAATACAAGGTAAAGCTAGTTTTGCCCAGTTACAAGATGCTGAAGGCAAAATACAGGTTTACTTTAACCGTGACGAAATATGCACTGGCGAAGATAAAACGTTATATAATGATGTTTTTAAGAAACTAATAGATTTTGGCGACTTTGTAGGTATAGAGGGTGAATTATTTACAACACAAGTTGGCGAAAAAACCGTTTTAGTTAAAAACTTTAAACTATTAAGTAAATCGCTAAAACCATTACCCTTACCAAAAGAGAAAGATGGCGTTGTTTACGATGCATTTACAGATCCCGAACAGCGTTACAGACAGCGTTATGCCGATTTGGTGGTAAACCCACAAGTAAAAGATGTTTTTGTTAAGCGTACAAAACTATTTAATGCCATGCGTCAGTTTTTTAACGATGCTGGTTATTTTGAGGTAGAGACTCCTGTTTTACAACCTATACCAGGTGGTGCTGCTGCAAGACCATTTATTACACACCACAACGCACTAGATATTCCTTTATACATGCGTATTGCTAACGAGCTGTATTTAAAACGTTTAATTGTTGGTGGTTTTGATGGAGTTTACGAGTTTTCTAAAAACTTTAGAAACGAGGGTATGGACAGAACCCACAACCCAGAGTTTACAGCCATGGAAATTTATGTATCTTACAAAGATTACAACTGGATGATGGACTTTTGCGAAAAGCTATTAGAACATTGTGCAATGGCAGTAAATGGTAGCACAAAAGCTAAATTTGGAGAACACGAAATAGACTTTAAAGCGCCTTATGCTCGTGTTACAATGGCCGACTCTATAAAACACTTTACAGGTTTTGATATTACAGATAAAACCGAAGACGAAATAAGACAAGCGGCTAAAGACCTAGGTATTGAAGTTGATGATACCATGGGTAAAGGAAAACTAATTGACGAGATTTTTGGAGGAAAATGCGAAGGCAACTATATACAACCAACCTACATAACCGATTACCCAAAGGAGATGAGCCCTTTATGTAAGGAGCACCGAGATAACCCTGAACTAACAGAGCGTTTTGAACTTATGGTATGTGGTAAGGAAATTGCCAATGCATACTCGGAATTAAACGATCCTATAGACCAACGCGAGCGTTTTGAACATCAGTTAAAACTAGCTGCAAAAGGAGATGATGAGGCTACAGAGTTTATAGATCATGATTTTTTAAGAGCCCTAGAATACGGTATGCCACCAACATCTGGTATGGGTATTGGTATGGATAGGTTAATTATGTATTTAACAAACAACCCATCTATACAGGAAGTTTTATTTTTTCCGCAAATGCGTCCAGAGAAAAAAGCAATGGCTATTAGCGACGAGGCTAAGGTTGTATTGGGCTTGCTAAAAAAATCTAACAAAATAGAATTAAACACTTTAAAGGCTCAATCTGGTTTATCTAATAAAAAATGGGATAAAACTATTAAAGAACTTACAAAAAACACTTTGGCCAAAGTAGAAAAAACAGACGAAGGTTTGTTTGTAGATATTGTTTAACCATAAAATACATATTATATAAAAAGGCTCTGTGTAACACAGAGCCTTTTTAACAAACAAGAATAAGTTAAAATACTAAACCCCAGTAACTCTCAAATTACTGGGGCTTAACAAATTAACCAAACTTATTTTTTAAAACTTATATATACTTAGACTCTTGTTTTGTGAATTACTTACAAAATTTATTTTTTTAACATTTCTTTATAATTTACAAGACAAATAAACCTTTTAGTATATTATTATGAGTTTAGAATAGATAATGCGCCTGCTTCTGCAACAGCATGGTCGTGCTCTACAGTACTTCCACTTACTCCTATGGCTCCTATAATAGTACCACTTTCGTTTTTAATTGGTACACCGCCCGGAAACGTAATTAAGCCATTATTAGAATGTTCTATATTAAATAACGGTTGTCCT
>CALHCQ010000026.1 GCA_937936645.1 uncultured Algibacter sp. | reverse complement strand
TTGATAGGATTTTAATGTTAAGTCTTGAGATTTAGAAACATCTGATATGTGTTTATACCCTAAACCAGCTATAAACAATATTAAAAACAAACTTAGTACAAAAACGACTTTTACAAACCAGGACGACTTATATATGTATTTTATAGTCATAATATTATAGTCTTAAAAGAAAATTATCTCTGTTTAATCCGCTAGTTTCATATTGCCAATTACGTGTTACTACATTAGATAATACTTTTTTTAATTTTTTAAAGTCACTTGGTTTTTTTATGTAAATATTTGCGCCTTTAACAAAGGTATCTTCTATATCTTCTTCGGATGCAGAGGTAGAATAAATGGCTATTGTTATATTCTTAAATTTAGAATTTGCTTTAATTTCTTTTAAACATTCTATTCCAGATTTTCTTGGCATATTTAAATCTAAAAACAACAAATGTGGCATAATTGCATCTTGTTGGTTTAAATACTCCATTAAATAAACGCCATCATTAAATGTACTTACTTTGGTTTGCATTTTTAACTCATCAAAAGCATCTGTAAAAAAAAGTCTATCGTCTTCATCATCATCTGCTAGGATTATATGGGTGTAATTGTGGGTCATAAATTTTAACTATTCTCTTCTTTTCTTTTTGTTACGATACGTTGAAATGCCGATGGTGTGATACCCGTTGTGTTTTTAAATTGGGTGCTTAGATGCGCAACACTAGAGTAACCTAATTTAAAAGCAATTTCGGTAAGTGTTATGTCTTGAGTTATTATAAGATGCTTGGTGTATTCTATTTTCTGAATTATAATAAAATTTTCTATGGATGTATAAGTCACCTCGGAAAATAAATTTGCCAAATAACTATAACTATGCCCTAAAGTTTCTGATAAATACACAGAGCTTTTTACTTGTATATCAGCCTCTTTATTATAAACCATATCTACAATGGTATCTTTAATTTTTTGCACCAAAATACGCTTATCATCTGCAACAAGCTCGATGCCATACTTAGATAAAGCTAGTGCAAACGCTTCTTGTTTTACGTCGCTCAAGGTTTCTAAAAACTCTACTTCGCCAAAGCCAAGTATACGATGTTTAATGTTCAATTTTTCTAATTCATGCTTTAAAACAGTTGCGCAAACCATATTAAAATTGAATTTTACAAATAGCTTCATTTATTTTTTTTAATTCTCAAATATAGAATACTAAAATTAAGCTTTTATCTTTATTTATTAAAATGTCATACTATTTATTATTTTGCCATTTTTTTAACCTATGCCGCGCTTCACTTCGTAATAATTTATCGTTTGGCGCTCCTATTATAAACCCATACGCTTCGTAATTTTTAGAGTGGTCTAACAGTATTTTTAAAGTTGCTGTAACAGGCAAAGCCACTACCATACCGGCAACACCCCAAAGCATGGCAAAACCTAATAATGCTAATATAGCTGCAAATGCGTTAACACTTACTTTATCGCCTACTATTTGTGGCGTTATTAAATACCCTTCAAAAAATTGTATAATACCAAATACAGCAATAACACCTATGGTATACCAGTAACTATCTTTAGTTACCAAAGCTATTAACGCTGGTAATAAAGACCCAACAATAATACCTACATAAGGAACTACTAATAAAATGGCGCCAAAAAAACCGAAAAATATAGCATTATCTATACCTAAAAACAATAAACCTATACTATTCAAAACACCAACAATAAGGATAACTTTTAGTAAACCCATTAAATAATTTCTTTGAATATTGTATACCTTTAAAATGACACTATTAATAATTGATTTTGTTTTTGATTTAAAAAGTTTGTAGGCAAACGTTCTAAAAAATTTGCGGTAATACAAAAAGAAAAACATGTAAATAGGTATTAAAATTAGGTTACTTAAAACGGTACCCCACTCTAGAGCAAAGCTTGAAATTTGATCGAAATTTCTTTTTAAAAACGCTCCAAAATTAAAATTTTGGTTTAATAACGAATAGCGTTTACTAATATGAAATGTGTGCTCTATACCCTCTATAAAATTCTCGTAAATTTGGCTTAACTTATCTACATACAAACTTGTATCATCAAACAGGTTTTGAAGTTGAAAAATAATAGTAATTGTTAAAAATAAAGTAACAACAAACAATATAAAAATGGAACTTATTGTTGCAAAAAGACGGTTAAATTTAAGTTTTCGTTCTATTAATATTTGAATAGGAAAAATTAATATTGCAAAAATAACAGCCAATAATAGTGGTATTATTAAAGACTTTAGGGTATGTAAAACAAATGTAATACCAATAAGAAATACGAGTATCGCCATTTTTTTTGTGCTATTTGCTGTTGTTTCTGTCATTTTACGTTTTTTATTTAAACAAAATTACAACAACATTAAAGAGCACACCTTACATCATTTTAATTTAATATTACATATTATCTATGATGCAAAAAAAATCCCAACATATTAAATACATTGGGTTTTTTTTTATTGAAGTAGTAAAAATTATTTTCTTACTGCTTTTACAATGGCTAAAGCATTTTTTACATCTTGCTCTAACTTAGCGTAATCTTTGTTAGCTATAATATCTTTAGATATTAGTTTAGATCCCATACCAACGCAAGTTACACCTGCATCAAACCATCCTTTAAGGTTTTCTTCGGTTGGAGCTACACCACCTGTTGGCATAACAGAGGTCCATGGTTGTGGGCCTTTAATACCTTTTACAAATTGTGGTCCGTATATATCTCCTGGAAATAATTTAACGATTTCGCAACCTAATTCTTCGGCTCTAGCTATCTCGGTTAAAGTACCACAACCTGGCGACCATAATACTTTTTTACGGTTACAAGCTATTGCGATATCTTCTCTTAACACAGGTGTTACAATAAAGTTAGCGCCTATTGCCATGTATAAAGATGCTGCTGCTGCATCGGTAACCGATCCAACTCCCATAATCATACCTGGTAATTCTGCCACAGCATATTTTGTTAATTCGCCAAAAACTTCGTGAGCAAAATCGCCACGAGCTGTAAACTCCATTAAACGCGCACCACCATCGTAGCAAGCTTTTAATACTTTTTTACTTAATTCTAAATCGTTGCTAAAAAATAAAGGAATCATTCCTGTTTCTTTCATTGCTGCTGCAACTTCTATTCTTGAAAATTGTGCCATTTTTTTTATAAATGTTTAAGCGTTATATTTTATAACGGTTAAGCTGCTAAATCGAAAAAACGACTTAACAGCTTAATAAATAAAATTGTTATCTATATGTTATCTTGCCACACGACCAGATGCGTCTCCGCCCATTAGTTTATTTACTTCTGCAACTGTTACTAAGTTAGCATCACCTTTAATAGTGTGCTTTAAACAAGATGCTGCAACAGCAAAATCTAATGCGTTTTGGTCGTTATCTGGGTAAGTTAATAAACCGTAAATTAAACCACCCATAAAAGAATCTCCACCACCTACTCTATCTACGATATCTGTAATTTGGTATTGACGTGTTTGAAATAAAGTTGTTCCGTCATATAAAACACCTGCCCATGTGTTGTGAGATGCAGATATAGAACCTCTTAACGTTGTAATAACCTTTTTAGCTCTAGGGAATTTTTTCATCATTTGCTCGCAAACAGACAAGAAAGCTTCTGCTTTTACATTATGTCCTTCTGTTTGTACAGATATACCTTCTGGCTTAATACCAAAGTGCATTTCTGCATCTTCTTCATTACCTAAAACAACATCACAGTAAGATGTTAATTCTGTCATTACAGCTTCTCTGTGTGCATTGTCGCAGTACGTCCATAGTTTAGCACGGTAATTTAAATCTGTAGATATTTTAACACCTAATTTACTAGCCGCTTTTACAGCTTCTAAACATACATCGGCAGCACCTTGAGAAATTGCTGGCGTAATACCTGTCCAGTGAAACCATTCTGCACCATCAAAAACCTCTTCCCAGTTAATCATACCAGATTCGATTTCTGCAATAGCAGAGTGTGCACGGTCGTATACTACTTTAGACCCTCTAGATACAGCACCTGTTTCTAAGAAATAAATACCTAAACGATCGCCACCGTAAACTATTTTATCTACACCAACACCTCTTTTACGCATTTCCATCATAGCGCACTCACCAATATCATTTTTTGGTAAACGTGTTACGAAATCTACATCGATACCGTAATTTGCTAAAGATACTGCTACGTTAGACTCTCCGCCTCCGTAAATAGCATCAAAACTATTAGCTTGTGAAAATCTTAAAAACCCTTGTGGAGCTAATCTTAACATGATTTCTCCAAATGTTATTACTCTACTCATTATAA
>CALHCQ010000025.1 GCA_937936645.1 uncultured Algibacter sp. | reverse complement strand
CTTCTCAATTTAAACCTTAATACAAACCCAAACTTTTAATGAACGTAACCGCTAGATAACGTATCGTTTTTTAGCGGGGTGCAAATATACATTCCTTTTTTGATTTAACAACTCTTTTTTTTAATGTTTTTTTGGTTTTTTATTTAAAAATAACATAACCTTCTTTTTACTAGATATTTACGTTTTATTTAATTTAAGTTAAAGACAATACAACAACTATCTTTTCAACAAACCCCATTAAAACACAATAACACACAATAACTAAAACTGTGTTTTTTAATTAATAAAGCCTCTTTTGCTATTATAATGGACCACTATGAAAAAGAAACATTATGGCACACAAAAACCAAACGAGTATTTTTAACCAGCTACATATAAGTCTAGGTTTAATTAGAAGCTACTATTAAAGCAAAAAAACAAACAGGAAAATTATCGAGCCTAAACCCCCCAACATGGAGATTAACAAATTTAAAAGACATAAAAAAAGCCGTTGAAAATCAATTTGATTAACAACGGCTTTAGTACTGAAGACGGGACTTGAACCCGTACGTCCTAATGGACATTGGATTTTAAGTCCAACGTGTCTACCAATTCCACCACTTCAGCATCTTGGTATATTTTCAAAAAAGTATCAGAGCGAAAGACGGGATTTGAACCCGCGACCCCCACCTTGGCAAGGTGATGCTCTACCCCTGAGCTACTTTCGCAGTCTTTATATGAACAAGCAACTGTTACATTGCGGGTGCAAATTTAAGACTTTTATTGGAAGTACAAAGCTTTTTTGAAAAAAATTTCATTTTTTTTCGTTTTTTTATTTTTTAGCTACCAGCATTCGCTTTATTTCATTAAGCTTCATAAGCGCTTCTACAGGCGTAAGTGTATCTATATCAGTATTTAATATTTCATCTTTTATGTTTTCAAGCAAAGGATCATCTAAATTAAAAAAACTAAGCTGCATTTCATCTTTTATAGATTTCACTTTATTTGTTAGCTCATCACTAGAATGTGATTTTTCTAGTTTCTTTAAAATAGTATTTGCTCGGTGCAATACTTGCTTAGGCATACCGGCCATTTTTGCTACATGAATACCAAAACTATGTTCGCTACCCCCTTCGACAAGCTTTCTTAAAAAAAGCACGTTATCTTTTAACTCTTTTACAGCAACATTAAAGTTTTTTATACGCTTAAAGGTTTCTGTCATTTCATTAAGCTCGTGATAATGTGTTGCAAATAGGGTTTTGGGTTTAGCGGGGTGCTCATGCAAATACTCACTTATGGCCCAGGCTATAGAAATACCGTCGTAGGTGCTCGTACCTCGACCTATTTCGTCTAGAAGTACTAAACTGCGTTTAGATATGTTATTTAATATAGAGGCCGTTTCATTCATCTCTACCATAAAGGTAGATTCTCCCATAGATATATTATCGCTGGCTCCAACGCGCGTAAAAATTTTATCTACCACACCTAATCGCGCTTCTTTTGCTGGCACAAAGCTTCCTATTTGTGCTAGTAACACAATAAGAGCTGTTTGGCGAAGTATGGCTGACTTACCAGACATGTTAGGCCCCGTTATCATTATAATTTGTTGCGAATTACAATCTAGGTATACATTATTAGATATGTAGGTATCATCTATAGCCAATTGTTTTTCTATAACAGGGTGTCGTCCTTCTTTTATATCTAAATCTAACGATTTGTCAATTATTGGATAAACATAATTATTATCTATAGCTAATTGCGCAAAACCACACAAGCAGTCTAATTGACCAATAAGAAAAGCATTTTGTTGTATTGGTTTTATGTATTGGTTTAACCAAGTGACAAGATCTGCAAATAATTTTTGTTCTATAGCTTGTATTTTATCTTCGGCACCTAGTATTTTAGCTTCATACTCTTTAAGCTCTTCGGTTATATAGCGCTCGGCATTAACCAAGGTTTGTTTACGTATCCAGTCTTCGGGCACTTTGTCTTTATGGGTATTACGTACTTCTATATAATAACCAAAAACATTATTGGATGCTATTTTAAGCGATGTTATACCGGTACGCTCGCTTTCTCTGGCAAGCATATTGTCTAAATAATCTTTCCCAGATTTAGACAAACCTCTTAGTTCGTCCAGCTCTGCCGAAAAACCAACAGCAATACTATTCCCTTTCAATACATTTACAGGAGCGTCTTGGTTTAAAGTTTCATTTATTTTTGCCCTTAACACATTACAGTTTTGTAATGTATCTCCAATAATTTTTAAAGATTCGTTATCGCAGTTAGTCGCTAATAGCTTTATAGGTATAATAGCATCTAAAGAGTTTTTTAATTGCACCACTTCTCTAGGGTTTACTTTTAACGTAGCTACCTTAGATATAAGTCTTTCTAAATCGCCAATACCCTTTATATGGTTTTGTATGGTTTGGTGCGTATCCGTTTGCTCTGTAAAAAAGCGCACAACCTCGTGGCGCTGTTTTATTTTATCTATACTCTTTAAAGGCAAAGCTAACCAGCGTTTTAATAGGCGTCCGCCCATAGGCGAAATGGTTTTATCTATAACATTTAAAAGTGTAACAGCATTATTATTGGTAGAATTATACAATTCTAGATTACGTATCGTAAACCGGTCCATCCACACATAATCATCTTCGGCTATTCTAGAAACCGCTGTAATATGTTGCAATTTATTATGCTGTGTTTCTCCTAAATAATGCAATATAGATCCCGATGTAATAATGCCCTCCTTTAAATCTTCTATTCCAAAGCCCTTTAAGGTATTTGTATTAAAATGCTTGGTTAGTGTTTCGTAGGCGTAATCGGTTTGGTAAACCCAATCTTCTAGGTAAAAAGTATGAAAATCGTCTCCAAAAGTTTCGTTAAACACATTCTTTTTTTGCTTTGATACCAAAACTTCACTCGGGTTAAAATTTTGAAGCAACTTATCTATATACTCCGCATTACCTTGAGAGGTTAAAAACTCTCCTGTAGAAATATCTAAAAAAGACACCCCTATGTCTTTCTTATTAAAAAATACGGAACATAAAAAGTTATTAGACTTAGACACCAAAACCTCGTCGTTAAGAGCCACACCAGGCGTCACCAATTCTGTTACACCACGCTTAACAATACTTTTAGTTTGTTTTGGGTCTTCCAATTGGTCGCAAATAGCAACACGCTCGCCAGCTTTAACCAGTTTAGGCAAGTAGGTGTTTAACGAATGATGCGGAAAACCAGCCAATTCTATTTCGCTATCGCTACCTGCACCACGTTTGGTTAAAATAATTCCTAAAATACCTGCTGTTTTAATGGCATCGCTACCAAAGGTTTCGTAAAAATCGCCAACACGAAATAACAGTAACGCATCGGGGTACTTTGCCTTAATAGCATTGTACTGTTTCATTAACGGAGTTTCCTTTTTTGCTTTCTTAGCCATTATATAAATTTTAAGTTCAAATAACACAAACCCACCACGAAAAACAATTAAGTTTTGTTATTTTGTAAACTATAATAAGAAGGGCTAAAGTAGTATTATTTTAATTTTATTTAAAACCGAAATATCATAAGTTATCTACACCCCTAAAACAATCCTTAATTTTAAACAAATATGCCTGTAATACTTACCGTAAGAAACCACACACCACAAATAGAAGACGACTGCTTTATAGCACAAAATGCGACCATAATTGGCAATGTTACCATGGGTAAGCAATGCAGTATTTGGTTTAATGCCGTAGTGCGTGGCGATGTAAACTTTATTAAAATGGGTAATAAAGTTAATGTGCAAGATGGCGTGGTAATACACGGCACCTACAAAACAGCACCAACCACAATAGGCAACAACGTATCTATAGGCCATAATGCATTAATACACGGCTGTACTATAAAAGACGATGTACTTATTGGCATGGGTAGCATTGTAATGGACGGTTGTATTATAGAAAGTAATAGTATTATTGCTGCAGGTGCTGTAGTAACAAAAAACACCATTGTAAAATCTGGAAGCATATACGCCGGTGTACCTGCAAAAAAAGTTAAAGATATTAGTCAAGAATTAATATCTGGAGAAATAAACAGAATTGCAGACAACTACATAACCTACTCCAGCTGGTTTAAAGAGTAACAGGGCATTACCCAAGGGTCGCGCTTTCTGTTATATCTTTTTTTGCCATTTATGGCAGCAAAAAAAGGATGCCACGACAATCGCTAATGCAAAACACTAGAAATCTAAAAAATCGACATTAAAAGGTTTTCCTAGTAAAGACTGTAAAACATCTTTATTACCGTTTGTATAAAAAACTCGAGTTGGTGTATTAGTACTTAAATTTAATAACCCGTGCGTTTCTAAAATTAATTTTGTTTGCTTTGCTACCGCATGACCAGAGTCTATAATATTAACACGACTTGGTAATAGCTCTAATAACATGGGTATTAAGTATGGATAATGGGTACAGCCTAAAACCAAATAATCTATATTATTATTTAACATAGGCTGCAAAAGTGTTTTAAGCAAAATACGCATCTTGTTACTATGTAAACCACCACCTTCTATAAGTGGCACAATACCTTTACCTACTTGCTCTATAACTTTAATATGACTAGCAAAACGTTTTGAAGCACTAGAAAACAAAGCACTACTAAGCGTGCCTTGAGTGGCAAGAATACCAATAGCATGTGTTTTTGTTTGTAAGGCAGCAGGCTTAATAGCAGGCTCTATACCAATAAAAGGTACAGAATATTTAGAACGCAAATAAGCAATAGCATTTGTTGTAGCCGTATTACAAGCTACAACTATTATTTTACAATTTTTACTTAATAAATACTCGGTGTTTTTTACACAAAGCGCAATAATTTCTTTTTCTGTTTTATTACCGTAAGGCGCATTGGCACTATCGGCTAAATAAATAGTAGATTCGTTTTGCAAAACCGCATAGATAGCCTTCCATATAGAAGTGCCACCAACACCAGAGTCAAAAATACCAATAGGCTGTGTATTCATCGTTTTACAAAAATAAAAAAGCTACCCTAAAAAAGGTAGCTTTTTACATATAGTTTAAATTTAAGTATTAAATACCTAATTCTCTTTTTACGTCTGCTAATAAATCTTTACCCTCTGCCAAGATAGTTACACCTTGCCCAGAATCTAGTACGTAATTAAAACCTTGCGCTCTAGACACTTTTAAAATTGCCGCTTTAGCTTTCTCTGTAATAGGCTTTAATAAATCTATTTCTTTTTTCTGCATATCCTGTTGTGCCTGACCTTGAAATTGACGAATATTTTGCTCCATAGCCTGCACCTCTTGAGCTCTTTTTGTGTTCTCTTCTTGAGTTTTTGTAGACGCCTCGGCATCGTATTGCTTTACTTTATTTTGAAACTCGGCACCCATAGTTTGTAAATCTTTTTGGTACGTTTTAGTTAAAGCTTCTAGCTCTGCTCTTGCCGTTTTCATTTCTGGCATAGCCTGTATTAATTCTTGTGCATTTATATGTGCAATTTTACTTTGTGCTTGTGCAAAACTTACTGTTACAAGACATAGTACTGCTGCTAATAAAAGTGTTTTAAATTGTTTCATTGTTTTAATAGTATTAATTGTGTTATTGTTTATTATTCTCTTTTGCCTTTTGGCGTTCTTCTAATATTTTTCTTTTTCTTTCTTCTAAAGCTTTTTTTCTAGCTTCACGCGCTTCCAATTTCTTTTTTCTGTTTTCTTCTACAAGGTCGGCTTGAGATTTTACAGCATCTTTAGCATTACCTACTGCTTCATTAGTTTTAGATGCCGCATCGCTCGCTTTACTACTAGTAGTTCTTCCAGCACGCTCGTCTAATATTTTTTGCTGACGATCTTTAGCTGCTTTAACCTTTGCCGCTCTAGCCGCTAACCTGTCTTCTCTAGCTTTTTTTATGGCAGCTTCACGCTCTAATTTCTTTTCTTGTAATTTCTTTTGACGCTCTTCTAATTCATAATTAACCTCGGGAACCAACTCTTCTTTTTTAGCTTTTCTTCGTTCTGCTTTAGACTGCGCTTGTTTTCTTTTAGATGTTCTCGTTATACTTCTTAAAACAATATCACTTAAATCGTATTGCTTAGCAGAGTACAACATAACAACATCTGCA
>CALHCQ010000024.1 GCA_937936645.1 uncultured Algibacter sp. | reverse complement strand
GTTTTTGAATACGTTCTATCTGTTCATCAATCATTTTTTCATCAGCAACAATGTTGTATTGATTAATGTCCTTTTTTTCTTCTAAGTTTACTTCAAATTGAGGCGCTAAACCTAATTCGAATTCAAAAGAAAAGTTTTCGTCATCCCAATTTAAATCTTGCTCTTTAGGTAATGGTTGTCCTAAAATATCTAATTTTTCTTCTGTTAAATATTTGTTTAAAGACTCTTGTAATAATTTATTTACCTCGTCTACTAATACAGCTTTGCCGTATTGTTTTTTTACCATTCCCATTGGTACGTGCCCTTTTCTAAAACCAGGGATATTTGCTGTTTTACGGTAGTCTGTTAATATTTTTTCTACCTTATCGTTATAATCTTCTTTAACGATATCTACTTTTACTACAGCGTTTAATGCGTCAACGTTTTCTTTTGTAATATTCATTTTAAATGATATAAAGCCTTTTAGGCATTTAACAAACGGTTTTTAAAACCTGAAATTTATTTTAATGTTATTATACTAAACAAGTATAGAAATACTAGCATTACTAATGCTTTAACGACTAGTGCTTTTGCATTATTGTGCTACTAAAATTGGGATGCAAAAATAATATATTTTTGAATCCCAACAAAGTTTTTAATTGCTTGATTTATAAGCTATTTTTTTGACTCTTTAAAAAAGGAATGAAATATAGATTGTAGTACGGATAATAAGATGCTAAACAGTACAGCACTCCAAATGCTATTTACATGAAATCCATCAATAATATAATTAGCAAATAGAATAATTATGCCGTTTATTATTAAAAGAAACAAACCAAAACTAAATATAGTTATAGGTAGAGTAAGCAGTATTAATACGGGTTTTACTAAGGCGTTTAAGAATGCTAAAACGATAGCAATACATAAAGCTGTTATGTAGCTATTAACATTTATGCCTGGTAATATATATGCTAAAATAAATACAGCAATAGCATTAATAATTAGTTTAATAATAAGATTCATGTTTTTATTTTATTAAGTAGGTTACAGGTGTAAGAAAATGGCCTTTTACAGGTGTTCCTCTAAGTTTTTGAGGTTCCATTTTTGGTAATTGCTTTAATACTCTTATAATGTCTTCTTTTAAAAGTTTAAATTTGGTACGGGGTCTAACTTTACTTACATACCCGTTTTGATCTATTTCAAGATCAATAGTCATTTTAACAGAGTGGTCTTTGTTTTCAATTTTGGAAGGAGCTATTTTAACAGATTCTTGAATTAATTTACTAATATTTTCTGCAGTACACATCCTTGTTTTTTTATGACCAAGTAAATTTTTACATTCAGGGTGAATAGGTATGGTTGAATATAATCCTTCTGGCAAAACGGATGGCTTTATATTTAGACTGTCGGGAGCTTTTATAGCACCTTTATACGTTTGAAATTCATTTACTTTCTTACCATTATTATCTAGAAGCATCCATTTCCCTATGGCCGTGTTTTTATTATACTGGCCTTTCAACTTTAAAGAGCCATCTTCATAATAGTGATTTTCAGTACCAACTTTTAAATCATTTTCATGATTTCCTTCTAATTTTAAATTCCCATTTTTATAATATTGTTTGTAGTTACCTTGTTTGTAACTTTCGGTATAATTAATTTCCCATTCTTTTTCTCCTGTTTCATAATAAAATTTACAGACGCCTTCTAGTTCCTTGTCTTTGTATGGTCTTTCTATTTTTAAATTCCCATTTTTGTAGTAATCATTTTTGAAACCTTCGTTTGCTTTAGACATTTCTATTTTTAAAAATAGTTCTCCAGTTTTGTAGTACTTTTTTGTGTGTTTTTTATTGTTTTTTATATATTTTTCTGAAGAAATAGATCCGTCTTTACGATAACTAATACCTTTAAAATCTAATTTTCCTTTAGAGTAATTTTTTATAGATGCAAGACCTCCTGATTTGTAATAACTCTTCCATTGGCCATCTTGTTTTCTTTTTTTAATATGTCCTTCCTGCTTTAATTCACCTGTTTTGTAATATCTTTTAATTGTTTCATTATCAGTGATAAGTTTGGGTGCAAAAAAAACAATAGGTAAAGCGTATACAACAGCTACATGTTTACCTTTTGCAGAGGCAGGCTCAAATTGTGGTAATTGTTTTATAACACGTATAGCTTCGAATTCTAATTCTGGGCGAGGCCCTCTTGCCATAATGTTTGTAACATGTCCTTCTGCGTCTATTGTAAACTGAGAAAAAATGCGTTGTTTGCCTGCTAAGTTAAGTTTGTATCCTAATTTTTATTAAAATTTGCATTTACAAATTCTGATATTTTATTAGTCATGCATTTCCTTTTAACAGCTACATTAGCAGCAGCATCACACTCAGGATAAAGAGGCGGGGTTTCTACTAAGCTAAATGGAATTTTTATTTTGTCTGTATCGTTAATAGTTATTTCTTGGCAAAACATAGATAAACCAATAAGGTTAAAAATTATAATGCTTAGTAGTTTCATAATGTTATATGTTAAAAAATAGAAAAGTATGTCATTGAAAAAATGTTTATTTATAAGAAATTTAAAACTTCGTTAAAGAAATCTTTTGGGTTTTCGGCATGAAGCCAATGTCCAGCATTCGCTATTGTTGTTATTTGTGCATTACTAAAGTGGTTATTAATAATAGAGGCGTCTTCTGGGCCTATATATTCCGACCGGTCTCCTTTTAAAAACAGGGTTTTTTTATTAAATTTAGCTTGGCTTGGTAAAGATTCGCCAACCTCTTCTACTTCGTTTTTTAAAACTTCTAGATTAATGCGTAAACCTAATTTGCCTTTTTCTACCCAATAAAGGTTTTTTAATAAAAATTGTCTTGTACCAGCATCATCTACATATTTACTTAGTACATCGTTGGCCTCATTTCTAGTTTTTATAAGATCGAAATCTAAGGCGCTTAGTCCGTTTAAAATAGTATCGTGATGTACGGGGTAAAAACGTGGCGATATATCTGCAATAACTAAATTTGAAACCATTTCGGGGTAAATCGAAGCAAAAAGCATGGCTGTTTTTCCTCCCATCGAGTGGCCTAAAAGTGTAATGTTACTAAGTCCGTTTTCTGTACAGTAATATTTTAAATCTTCGGCAAGAGCTTCGTAGTTAAAATTAATGTCGTGAAAACTGCGTCCATGGTTTCGTTGGTCTACTAAGTGCACTTGGTAGCCTTGCTCGCTAAATTTACGTCCTAAGGTTTTCCAGTTGTCGCTCATGCCCAAAAAGCCATGTAAAATTATAAAAGGAGATCCGTTGCCTATAATGTTAGAATGTAGAAGCATACTATTTATTTAAGTTTGTGTAAATACATTTGTATTACGTTTTCTACACCTAAATATAGGCTTTCTGCAACTAATGCATGTCCGATAGAAACCTCTAATAAATCTGGAATATTTTCTTTAAAAAACTGAATGTTATCTAAAGATAAATCGTGACCTGCATTAATGCCTAAGTTAAGCTGGTTTGCAAGAATAGCACATTCTGTATATGGTTTTATAGCATTTTTATTACCCAAACCATATTGGTGTGCAAAGGCTTCGGTGTATAATTCTATACGGTCTGTACCGGTTGCCTTAGCGCCTTCTATATCTTTTAAATTAGGGTCTACAAAAATCGATGTTCTTATATTGTTTTGCTTAAACTCTGTAATAACCTCGGTTAAAAAATCTTTATGTTTAATGGTATCCCAACCAGCATTGCTGGTAATAGCATCTTCGGCATCTGGTACTAGTGTTACTTGTGTAGGTTTAACAGCTAAAACAAGATCGAGAAACGATTTTACAGGGTTGCCTTCAATATTATATTCGGTGTAAACTTCGGGTTTTAAATCGCGTGCATCTTGGTAACGTATGTGGCGTTCGTCTGGTCTAGGGTGTATGGTTACACCCTGTGCGCCAAAGCGCTGTACGTCTTTAGCAAAAGTAACCACGTTAGGGGTGTTGCCACCTCTAGAATTTCTTAGCGTAGCAATTTTATTAATATTTACACTTAATTTTGTCATAATATCATTGTTTATATTACAAAAATACAAAGTAGAACAGGCTTAAATGTTATTTTTTTAATTATTTTGCAGAGGTAACTTATAAAAAAATGAAACTTTTACAATACATTATTAACGATATTAAGCCTTTAAGTAACAAGTCTAAGGTAACGGAATTACAATTGCTTTTTAATCAATTGTCGTATTCTCATATTCCTATTGCAAATGATGAAGGTGCTTTTATTGGCTCTTTTTTTGAAACTGATGCACATTGTTTTGAAAGCGAAAAGCCATTGGAAGAATATATGTATGCAGCCGAGCGTTTTTTTGTTAGAGATACCACCATTTGGCTAGATGTTTTAGAGGCTTTTGCTCAAAATTCGTCTAATATTATGCCTGTTTTAAATAAGGATAATGTGTATTTAGGCTATTACGAGCTAAGCGATATTATAGCTTTATTTAACGAGTCTCCGTTTTTTTTCGAGGCAGGAGGTGTTTTAGTCGTAGAAACGGGAATAAACGATTATTCGTTTAGTCAAATTAGTCAAATAGTAGAGTCTAATAACGGTAAATTATTAGGTGCGTTTATTTCTAAAATGAAAAATGATCTTGTACAAGTTACGTTAAAAATTGGAAATACAGGTTTAAACGATATCATACAAACCTTTAGGCGCTATAGTTATAATATTATATCTGGTCATGAAGAGGATAGCTATACGCAAAGCTTAAAAGATAGGTCAGACTATTTAAATAAATACTTAAACATGTAATTTATGAAGGTTGCCATTTTTGGACGATATTACAACGATACAACACCTGCGTCTGTAGAAATTCTTTTCAATTATTTAAGAAAACAAGGTGTAGAGGCTTACATACAAACACGTTTTCATCAATTAATTAGTATTGAAAATCACGGGATAAAAGATTTTGATACATACCAAACTTTTAATGATTTAGATAAGTCTTTCGATTTTTTAGTTAGTATCGGGGGCGATGGTACCATATTAAGATCTACCATTTTTGTAAAAGATTTAGGAATACCTATTATAGGTATTAACACCGGTAGGCTAGGATTTTTAGCAACCATACAGGTCGATGCCATAGAGCAGGCCATTCAAAATATTTTAGATGGTCATTATAAAATATCCGAGCGTAGCTTGTTATCTGTAAAAACAGAACCCGAAAATCTAGATATTGTGGCCATGGATTTTGCTTTAAACGAAATTACAGTTAGTCGTAAAAATACCACTGCTATGATTACTGTAGATACTTATTTAGATGGCGAATTTTTAAATTCATATTGGAGTGACGGCTTAATAGTTTCTACACCAACAGGATCTACAGGGTACTCCTTAAGTTGTGGTGGACCAGTAATAACACCCGGAGCAAATAATTTTGTGCTTACACCAATAGCGCCTCATAATTTAAGTGCAAGACCATTAATTATACCAGACCATACAGAAGTACAACTAACCGTAGATGGTAGGGAAGATATGCATCTTATATCTCTAGATTCTAGAGTCGTTACTTTGGCTAATGGGACTATTATTAAAATTAAAAAAGCCGATTTTACTATTAAAATGATTGATTTGCTAGACGAAACATTCTTTTCTACACTTCGAAAAAAGCTTCTTTGGGGCGAGGATAAGCGTAATTAAACAATATTTTTAAATAAAAAAAGTTTTTATCTAACAGTCGTTCTATTCTAACAAAATAATAGTCAAATCTTATTTACTATATTTGCAAAATTTCTAACACCTATGAGATATATTATTCTATTACTAATAAGTATTATAAGCGCACCATTTGCGCATGCTCAAATTAACGAGCTAGGGGTGTATTTAGGAGGTAGTAATTTTATAGGCGATGTGGGTGCGACTACCTATATTGCGCCCAACCAATTTACTATTGGTGGTATTTATAAATGGAACAGAACATCAAGACACTCTTATAGAGCATCGGTATTATTTACAACCTTAAAAGGAGAAGATTCTGAGTCTGAAGATCCAAGACGTATACAACGTGATTTCGAGTTTACTAACAGAATTACCGAAATGTCTTTAGGTATGGAATTTAATTTTATCGATTTTAATTTGCATTCCGGAAGAAAAGTAGTGAGTCCTTATTTATACTCTGGCATTACACTAACAAAATATAACGGTATTTTTATAAACAATGGGCAACAAGAGCAAGAGGAAGCATCAAACTTTACTTTTGGTATACCCATGACTTTGGGTATTAAAGCTTCTTTTTTAGATGGTATTGTAATAGCTCTAGAAGCTGGTGCTAGATATACATTTACCGATAGAATAGACGGTAATTTATCATCCAACGAAGCAAATAACTTTTTGCAATTCGGTAATACAAATAATAATGATTGGTATATGTTTACAGGAATAACCCTAACATATACTTTTGGAACAAACCCTTGTTACTGCGTAAATTAAAAATGAATTTAAAAGAACATGTGCTTAGTAAACCTTTGCCAAAACACATTGCTATTATTATGGATGGTAATGGCAGATGGGCAAAGCAGAAAGGAATGCTTCGTGCTTTTGGTCACGAAAACGGAACAAAATCTGTAAAAACAGCCGTAGAAACATGTGCAGCGTTAGGTGTAGAAAATTTAACACTTTACGCTTTCTCTACAGAAAATTGGAATAGACCTAAGCTAGAAGTGCAAACTTTAATGAAGCTTTTAGTATCCTCTTTAAAAAAAGAGATAAAAACCCTTCAAAAAAACAATATTAAATTAGCTGCCATAGGTAATTTAAATTCTTTACCAGCAAAGGTCTATAAAGAATTACACGAAGTTATAGATCAAACAAAACAAAACACAAGACTAACTTTAACGCTTGCCTTAAGTTACGGTTCAAGAGAAGAAATCTTAAACACTGTTAAAGAAATTAGCATTAAAGTTAAAAATAATATAATTTCGCCCGAAATAATTGATGAATCAATTATTAATGAGCATCTTTACACGCGTAATTTACCAGATGTAGATTTGCTTATTAGAACAAGTGGAGAACAAAGAATAAGTAATTTTCTCTTATGGCAAATTGCCTATGCCGAATTATATTTTAGCGATGTGCTTTGGCCAGATTTCACAAAAGAACACTTGTATAATGCTATTATTGAATATCAAAAAAGAGAACGACGATTTGGGAAAACAAGTGAACAACTGTAATAGGTTTTTATTAAAAAAGCATATCAAGCATACACTATTACTGCTTTTTATATTGCTAAGTCTAGCATCTTATTCGCAAAATTTAGATTATAACAAGGGAAAAACATACACTATAGGTAGTATAACCGTAAAGGGTAACACTGCTTTTAACGAGCAAACCATAATAGCCTATTCTGGGTTAAGAAAGGGAAAAGAAATTGCTGTTCCAGGTGAAGATATAAGTAACGCCATAAAAAAATTATGGGGGTCTAAATTTTTTAGCGATATAGAAATTTATATAGCTGAGGTTAAAGGCACTGTGGCACACTTACAAATTCGTTTATCCGACTTGCCAGAGCTTAATGATGTGAAAGTTACCGGTGTTAAAAAGAGTAAAATAGAAGCTGTTGTTAAAGATAACAAGTTAGAAAAAGGGACAAAAGTTACCGAAAACCTAATAACGACTACCAAAAACTTTTTAGTAAAAAAATATAAAAAACAAGGTTTTTTCAATACTAAGGTAAATATTAATACCATAGAAGTTAAAGACGATTCTATTCCTAAATCTAGGGTGAATATGGTTGTTGCTGTAGATAAAGGAGAGAAAGTTAAAATTAAAAGCATTACATTTAATGGTAATAAGGCTTTAAGCGATAAGGATCTTAGAAAAGCAATGAAGAGTACAAAGCAAATAAAACGTACTCGAATATTAAAACGCTCTAAATTTATAGATTCTGCTTATCAAGCCGATTTAAAAAAAATTGTAAAAAAATACGCAAAAAATGGTTACAGAGATGCTAGAATTGTATCAGATAGTGTAACCACAATAGATTCAGAAAAAATCGATTTACATATCAATGTCGAAGAAGGTGAATTATATACTTTTGGAGATATTACATTTATTGGGAACTCAGTTTATACAGATAAACAGTTAGCTCAAAAATTAAGAATTAGAAAGGGAGATACTTATAATGGTGAATTATTAGAAAAACGTATTGCAGATGCTTCTAGACCAGATGGCGACGATATTACAAACCTATACCAAAACAACGGCTATTTATTTTCTACCATAACACCTGTAGAGGTTAGCGCGGCTAATAATGTTATAGATATGGAAATTAGAATAAACGAAGGTAAAGCTGCTCGTTTTAATACAGTAACTGTTGTTGGTAACGATAAAACGAACGACCACGTTGTATATAGAGAAATACGTACTAGACCTGGGCAACTATATAGTAAAGCCAATGTTGTACGTACAGTAAGAGAACTTGGGCAATTAGGTTTTTTCGATGCTCAAGAAATTGTGCCAAACTTTAATAATGCCAACCCTAACGAGGGTACAATAGACATGGAATATTCTGTTAAAGAAACGGGTTCTAGTCAAATTGAACTACAAGGTGGTTTTGGTGGAGGTGGTTTCATTGGTACACTAGGCCTGTCGTTTAACAACTTTTCTATAAAAAACTTATTTAACAAAGAGGCTTATAGACCAGTGCCAACTGGAGATGGCCAAAAGCTTGCTTTGCGTTTACAAGCCAGTCGTTTTAATCAAACCTATAGTTTTTCGTTTACAGAACCTTGGTTAGGAGGTAAAAAACCAGTACAATTTAGTGCTTCTGTATCGCATACAAAGCAATTTTCTTTTGATAGTCAATCTAGAAACGCCGATAGAAATAGAAGTTTTAATATTACAGGTTTAACGTTAGGATTAGCAAAAAGATTAACCGT
>CALHCQ010000023.1 GCA_937936645.1 uncultured Algibacter sp. | reverse complement strand
CAAGGTAATAACGTGTGTCTTTTTAATTTATTATTAACATTTGATAAAAAAGATAATTCGACCCACCATCTTCCTGTTTTAATACTTTTATAGAAAATCAATTCTTGAGAATCTACAAGGGTTATGTATTTTTGATAACCTGTTTCATCTGCAAAATCATCATCTTTAACTCTATAATTAACGCCCTCTATAAAGTACCAAATCATTTGCGAAATAAGCATAGATGTTATTTCATTATCGGTAGAGGGTTTGTATTCGTATATACCAAACGATGTTACTTTATTGCTTATACCTGCATAACGAGATATAGCGCATATTTCTTTGCCATCTAGACCGTTAGGCGAGAACTTTTGCTTTAAACTAACTTCGGCACCTTTAACAGACTTTAAGTCTATAGTAACAACATTAGCATCTCTAAGCACCGGTTCTACAACTTTAATATCGTTGGTTATTTCTCCTAACCTATAGGTTTCGAAATATAACTTTTGCATCAAATCTATTTCTTCTTGAGAATTAAAATAAGTTTGATAACCTATATTGGCGTAACTAAAAAGATTGCAAGGCTCGTCTAAAATAATTTTACCAACAAAACTATTATTTTTAATGGCTTTTGTAGAATCGCCTAAATCGAATTTACAATCTACGTTTACAATATTTACCATGGGAACCAAATTATCGTACGCCCTGTAATTTGCATAAGTAAGATCTTGTGTGCCTCCTAATATGATAGGTATAATTTTCTTTTCTATTAAAAGTGTTAAAGTACTTTGTAAGGCAAAATAAGTATCCTGTACCGTTTCGCCTTTATAAATATCGCCTAAATCGGCTATATTAAGGCGCCAACTGCCAGGGAAAAGCGCATATAATGCTTCTCGCACTTCGTTTAAGTTAAAATCTTGACCTATATAATTAACATCGTTTCTGTTTTCTAGAACACCTACAATAGCTATTTGCACATTTTCTAAATCTGGCAAACCTAATTTAGTTGTATGTATTTTAAACTTATTGCCTAGCGCTTGTTGCGATAGCACATCGTTATGCAAAACCACAGAATCTGGTACTGGTGATAAAAAACTTAAACTCATTATTTTAATATTTTAAATAACTATCACTTTTAAAAGTTAAAACAAACCCATTATTTCTTTTTCGTTGTCGTTTTCTTTACGGTTGTTTTTGTCTTTGTAGCCGTTTTTTTAGCTGCTGTTTTTTTTGGCGCCGCTTTTTTCTTGGCGGCTTTCTTTTTAGGTGCTTTGGTTGCAATGTGAGCCTTAGCCTCGTCTAAAGTCATCTCTGTAACATCGACTGTTTTTGGCAACTCAACTTTTATTTTACCTTGCATTACATTGTGTCTACCCCAGCGTGCTTTTTCTACACGGATGCCATCTTCTTCCCAATTATGTATAACTTTGTCTATCTCCTTTTGAATTTTAACTTCTATTAACTCTACAATATCATCATCGGATAAGTTATCCCAATCATATTTTTTGTTTACGTTAATAAACATGTTATTCCATTTTATATAAGGACCAAAACGACCTTTACCTTTTTGCACGGGCAAATCTTTATACATATAAATTGGAGCGTCTGCTTTTTGCTTTTCTTTTATTAAAACAATAGCATCGTCTAACTCGACACTTAAAGGATCGGTTCCTTTAGGCAAAGAAACATAGGCAGCTCCAAATTTAACATAGGGACCAAAACGACCATTGTTTACTACAACTTCTTCATCTTCAAAATGTCCTAGGTTTTTTGGAAGCTGGAATAAATCCATAGCCTCTTCGTAGGTAATTGTATTTAATTGTTGCTCTGGGCTTAAACTTGCAAACTGAGGTTTCTCTTCATCATCTACAGTTCCTTTTTGCACCATGGGTCCAAATTTGCCCAAACGTACACTTACTTGTTTACCTGTTTCTGGGTCGGTACCTAAAATACGCTCGCCAGACTCTCTATCGGCATTTTCTTTAACGTCTTCTACTTGAGGATGAAACTTTGTGTAGAAGGTCTTCATCATTTTAATCCAATCTTCTTTCCCCTCTGCTATTTCATCGAAATCGGCCTCTACTTTGGCTGTAAAGTTATAATCTAAAATGTTTTCGAAGTGATTTACTAAAAAATCTGTAACAATCATACCAATATCTGTAGGTACAAGTTTTCCTTTGTCGGACCCTACTTTTTCCGACAATAAAGTATCGGTTAGCTCGCCGTGTTGTAGTTTTAACTGTGTATAGCTACGTTCTTTACCATCTACAGCTCCTTTTTCTACATAATTTCTATTTTGAATGGTAGATATCGTTGGCGCATATGTAGACGGACGTCCAATACCTAATTCTTCTAATTTTTTTACTAAGGATGCTTCTGTAAATCGTGCTGGTGCACGCGTGTAACGTTCTGTAGCAGAAATGAAGCTATTAAGCAATGTTTCTCCAGTATTCATGGCTGGCAACATACCTTCTTGTTGTTCGCCATCTTCATCGTCGGTACCTTCTAAATACACCTTTAAAAAACCATCAAAAGTAATAACCTCTCCATTTGCAGTAAAGGTTTCTTTATGTGTAGATGCGCTTATTTTAACATTTGTACGTTCTAATTGTGCCTCACTCATTTGCGATGCTATGGAGCGCTTCCATATTAAATCGTAAAGTCTCGCCTGGTCGTAATCTATATCTACAGAATGTGTCGCAAAATTTGTTGGACGTATAGCTTCGTGAGCTTCTTGTGCTCCTTTAGATTTTCCTTTATAATTTCTAGGCTGGCTGTATTTTGCTCCGTAAACATTTTCTATTTCTTCTTGAGCTCCTTTTTTTGCTTCATCAGATAGGTTTACACTATCTGTTCTCATGTAAGTTATAAGACCGGCTTCGTATAAACGTTGTGCCATAGTCATGGTTTTACTTACAGAAAAGTATAATTTCCTTGAAGCCTCTTGCTGTAAAGTTGACGTTGTAAATGGTGCTGCTGGAGATTTTTTTGCTGGTTTTTTCTGTAAATCAGCAACTTTAAAATCGGCCGTTTTATTTTTTTCTAAAAAAGCATACGCTTCTTCTTTTGAAGAAAATGTTTTTGGCAATTTAGCTTTAAAGGCTTGACCATCTTCATTAGAAAATTCGGCATCTATTCTATAAGACGCCACAGGTTTAAAATCTTGTATAGAGCGTTCGCGCTCTACAATTAATCTAACAGAAACCGATTGTACACGTCCTGCAGATAACCCTCCTTTTACCTTACGCCAAAGTACAGGAGACAATTCGTAACCCACAATCCTGTCTAAAACACGACGTGCTTGTTGGGCATCTACCAAATCGTAATCTATGCCTCTAGGGTTTTCTATCGCTTTTTTTATGGCCGTCTTTGTAATTTCGTGAAAAACAATACGCTTTGTGGTTTCTTTATCTAGCTTTAAAGTCTCGGCTAAGTGCCATGCAATAGCTTCTCCCTCGCGATCCTCATCACTGGCTAGCCATACAATTTCTGCTTTTTTTGCTAAATCTTTAAGTTTTTTTACAACCGCTTTTTTGTCTTTAGATACTTCGTAAGTTGGTTTAAAATCACCATCTACATTAATACCCAATTCTTTAGAAGGCAAATCGGAGATATGCCCAAAACTAGACTCTACTTTAAAATCTTTTCCTAAAAATTTCTCGATAGTTTTAGCCTTTGCAGGTGACTCAACAATTACTAGATTCTTCGCCATAATTATTTTTTTGAATACTACAAATGTATATGAAAAAACACTTATGTTCCTAATTTGATTACATTTTTAGAACAAGTATGGCTTAAAAAAAATGAATTCTATGACTAAAACACAAAACCATAAGCTAGAGAACCGTATGCATGAGAACGCGAATCTGGAGTCTCTTTGGTGTTGTAAAACAATTCTAAGCGAAATTTATTTTTGTTAATTTTTAGTCCAGAACCAATGCTAAAAAGAAAAACATCGGGTACAATTTGTGTTGTAAAAGGGTCGTCGTTATCAAGTAGATTACCTTGTATTAAAGCATTATACAACACATATTTATAACCTATAGATGCAAAACAAAACAACTCTTTATCTATGCTTCCAATGGTATTACTTAATCTGGATGAATTTTGAAAGTTATTAAAGTTTCCTAAAAAGTAATATACCTTATTTTGCACATAGACATCTTTGCTTCCAAAAGCAAAATTAGCGTGGTTTTGAATTTCATTTTTTTTATTTAAAATAAAATTATTAACCTGTAAAAACTTAACATTAGTTAACCAACTAAAGGCTATTTCGTCCACCCAAGTTGGTCTACTTTGAATGTTAAATAGCTCATGAAACTTAATTTGAGATTTCCCTGCCAATGATTCCTGCCCTGTAATACCTGTTTCTAGTGTAAAAAACCACGCCGATTGCGGGGCTATTTTACCTAGTTCTAAATTTAAAGAAAACCAACCAGCGTATGGCCTATCAAATTCAAAACTTCTAAAAGAACTTATGTCTTGTGGTGTATATACTTCGTTGCCCAAAGTAACGTTAAGCTGTAAAACATGATTGGCTTGTTTTTTAAATACAGACGGACCATTAATTTTCCTTTTGTAAGACACATAAACACCACTGGTAAAATACCTGTCGGTTAAAAAAAATTTATCATTAGCTATATTAAAATCAATTTGTTGATTTTGTGCTACAAAAAAGGGAACATGTAATATGAATAAAAATAAACAGACATAAAGTGTTTTAGACATAAAAAAAAGGGACTATTTAAAAAGTAAATTTAGAGCACTTGTTTAATTTATGTCGAAAAAAACAAAAAAACTATCTATAAAATGTAAAAAAACAAGATTAAATGTCGCTCCCTATACGATCTATATCACTAAGCTCTCCAAAACCAAAAATAGTTTTATAGATTAAATAACAAGGTAAATAAACAATAGATATGGTAAACAAAATTCCTACAAAACAAGCTATTGTACCTACCATAGCCATTAGTAAACTAACAAATAAAATCCCAAAAATAAAAAACCATTTTTTTGTTCCTAAACTAAAGCTAAGTGTAAAAAAATCGGCACTCTCTAAATGCGAATTAAACGCAAAAAACACAACAAATAGCATCGTGTAAACACTAGAGGTTATACCTAAAATAGCATTAATTAGTCCAGCAGCACTTGGTGGTAAAAATTTTTCGAAAGCAAAATTTAACAAAGCAATTAATAAAGAAAATGAAGCTAAGGCAAATATCTTTCCTAAATATTTTGCTTTAAAAAAGAAGAAAAAATCTAGAAACTTAAAGGACTCATCGTAATCTATATTTTTAATAATTCTATAAAAAGCAGCAACAAAAGCTGTTGTAAAAAAAGTAATAATAAACGAGATTGCGATAATCATATATCTGTAATTATCATCCAATTGTTGTAAACTTCTTATAGGCAATGGATTAGATGCACCTTGATCTAACTGAGAAAATGTCTCAGAAAAAATAGGAATATAAATAGTTAAAAGAATAGGAGTAATTACCGCAAAAAGCAATACCACTAGTAAAAAACCTTGTAACCATGCTTTTTTAAACAGCGTTATAGTATCTGTTAAAACGGTTCCAAAATCTAACTCTTCATTACTGTTTATTTTGTCTTGTAATGACTCTAAAGTATTCATAATCTATATTTTTTACTAAAAATTTACACCCATCAAATATATGTTTTTTAACAAAAAAAGAACTAAACAGAGTAACTAAAATTTGATTTTTTAAAATTATTAATAATAAAACATGACAGCTTGTCATATAACACATATTATTGATATCTTTGCCTTTGTAACAAGTTGCTAAAACTTGAATATATTATGGAAAAAATTATAGACGAAAACAAACAAGGA
The DNA here is from genome assembly GCA_937936645.1 of uncultured Algibacter sp. Classification (GTDB taxonomy): domain Bacteria; phylum Bacteroidota; class Bacteroidia; order Flavobacteriales; family Flavobacteriaceae; genus Postechiella. Next base: position 26,342 of record CALHCQ010000023.1, on the reverse strand, counting down.
CAAGCCTTAGTTCTTGACAATAAAAAGGAAAACAAGCGCAAACTATTTATAGAAAGTTACGGCTGCGCTATGAATTTTAGTGACAGTGAAATTGTTGCTTCCATAATGAAAGACCAAGGTTTTAACACCACGCAAAATCTAGAAGAAGCCGATCTCGTTTTAGTAAACACATGTTCTATTAGAGACAAAGCCGAACAAACAGTACGAAAAAGACTAGAAAAATATAATGCCGTAAAACGCGACCATAACCCTAAAATGAAAGTAGGTGTTTTAGGCTGTATGGCAGAGCGCTTAAAAACAAAATTTCTTGAAGAAGAGAAAATAGTAGATCTTGTTGTTGGACCAGATGCTTATAAAGATTTACCAAATTTACTAGCCGAAGTAGATCATGGTAACGATGCTATTAATGTTATTTTATCTAAAGAGGAGACTTACGGCGATATTGCACCAGTAAGACTAAATAGTAATGGTGTTACCGCTCTAGTATCTATAACTAGAGGTTGCGATAACATGTGCACGTTTTGTGTCGTTCCTTTTACAAGAGGCCGAGAACGCAGTAGAGACCCACAAAGTATTATTGAAGAAATAAATGATTTATGGCAAAAAGGCTTTAAAGAAATAACCTTGTTAGGCCAAAATGTAGACAGTTACCTGTGGTACGGTGGCGGACTTAAAAAAGATTTCGAAAAGGCTAGCGATATACAAAAAGCAACCGCCATAAATTTTGCAGCCTTATTAGATATTTGTGCAAAAGCGCAACCTAAAATGCGTATTCGCTTTTCTACATCTAATCCACAAGATTTAACGCTAGATGTTGTAGAAACTATGGCTAAATACAGAAATATTTGCAACCACATACATTTACCTGTACAAAGTGGTAGTAATCGTATTTTAAAAGAAATGAACCGTTTGCATAGTCGAGAAGCATATATTAAACTTATAGATAGCATACGCCAAATTATACCAGACTGCGCAATTAGTCAAGACATGATTGTTGGTTTCCCAACAGAAACAGAACAAGACCATAAAGACACCATGCACCTTATGGAATATGTAAAATATAATTATGGTTATATGTATGCCTACTCCGAACGACCTGGAACAATGGCCGAACGTAAAATGGCAGACGACGTACCTCATGACATAAAAAAACGACGTTTACAAGAAATTGTAGATTTACAGAGAACGCATAGCGAAATAAAAACAAAAACAAATTTAAACACCATTGTAGAGGTTTTAATAGAAAAGGAGTCTAAGAAATCGAACACCCAATGGTCGGGAAAAACACAGCATAATATTGTTGCCGTTTTTCCAAAAGAAAATTATAAAATAGGCGATTTTGTAAATGTTAAAATTACAGACTGTACGAGTGCCACTCTTATTGGCGAAGCAGTTGGTTTGTCTAAACAATAATTAAAACTAAGTATGGAATCAGTACAAGCTATAAAACAACGTTTTGGTATTATAGGAAATAGTGAAACACTAAATCGTGCCATACAAAAATCGATACAAGTATCCCCAACAGATATATCGGTTTTAGTAACAGGAGAGAGTGGTGTTGGTAAAGAAAGTATTCCTAAAATTATACATCAATTATCGCATCGTAAACATAACAAATACATTGCTGTAAACTGTGGCGCCATACCCGAAGGCACAATAGACAGCGAACTTTTTGGTCATGAAAAAGGTGCCTTTACAGGGGCAACACAAACACGTAATGGTTACTTTGAGGTTGCTAACGGTGGTACTATTTTTTTAGATGAAGTGGGCGAATTACCGCTTACCACACAAGTGCGTTTATTACGTGTTTTAGAGAATGGCGAATTTATAAAAGTAGGCTCTAGTAAAGTGCAAAAAACAGATGTACGTATTGTAGCTGCTACCAATGTAAATATGTTTGAAGCCATAGAGAAAGCCAAGTTTAGAGAAGATTTATATTACAGACTAAGTACCGTAGACATTAATTTACCTCCATTAAGGGAGCGACAAGGCGATATTTTTTTATTATTTAGAAAATTTGCAAGCGACTTTGCTTTAAAATACAAAATGCCAACCATTAAACTTAACGAGGCTGCTGTGGCATTGTTACTAAAACACAGATGGAGTGGTAACATAAGGCAATTACGTAACGTTGCAGAGCAAGTGTCTGTACTAGAGCAAGACAGAAATATAACAGCAAACACCTTAAAAGCTTACCTACCCGTTTATGGTACAAGCAACTTACCAGCCGTTATAAAAACAAAAAAAGACGAAAGCGATTTTAGCAGCGAACGCGAAATATTATACAAGGTTTTGTTTGACATGAAAAGTGATTTAAACGATCTTAAACAACTTACGCTAGAGCTCATGAAAAATGGCAATGTAGCCGATGTAGAAAAAGACAACGAATCGCTCATACAAAAAATATATGGTAAAGAAACACCTAAAAAACAAGCTTACGACTCACCTAGAGAAGAAACAGAGGTTTTGTCTATACCAGAAATAAACACCAACAACACAGAAATTATACCCCCTGTAGACAAGTATCATTTTGCAGAAGAAATTGAAGAAGAAGAAACACTCTCTTTACACGATAAAGAACTAGAGTTAATAAAAAAATCTTTAGAGCGCCATGAAGGAAAACGCAAATTAGCAGCTGCCGAGCTTGGTATTAGCGAACGCACACTCTATAGAAAAATTAAACAATACGATTTGTAAATTACATGATCATGCCATACTTAAAACACATATGCACACTTTCATTATCTCTATTATTGGTAAGCTGTGGTGTATACTCTTTTACAGGAGCATCTATATCCAAAGACACTAAAACATTTCAAGTAAACCGTTTTGAAAATAACGCTTTATTAGTAGAACCAGGTTTAGAAATCGATTTTAGAAACGCTTTAATAGAACTTTTAGAAAATCAAACCAACTTAAACAATGTAAACTCGAATGGCGATATTGTTTACGAGGGCGAAATAACAACCTATAGAATATCACCTACAACAGCCACATCGCAAAACACAGCAGCCCAAAACAGGCTAACTGTTGGTGTTAAAGTTCATTTTACAGATAAAAATGATGAAACAGCAGAGTTTGATCAAGATTTCACCTTCTTTGTCGACTACCCTGCTAGCGAACAACTTATAGGTTCTATAAGAGACACTGCTCTAGAAGAAATTTTTGAACGTATTACTCAAGATATTTTTAATGCATCTTTAGCTAAGTGGTAAACCATTTACAAAAGCAATAAGCCCAAACACCATGAATACAAGTAGTTTTACAGATATATTAAAGAAAAGCGAACATATTAACGAGGCGCAAACTAACGCATTAAAATCTATAATTACAGCACACCCTTATTGCCAGTCTGCTAGAGCTTTATATTTAAAAGGTTTAAAAAATCAAGATAGTTTTAAGTATAATTACGCTTTAAAAACAACAGCTGCTTACACAACCGATCGCAGTGTTTTGTTCGAGTTTATTACTTCGGATGAGTTTTTACAAAATGAAATATCCGAGTTTATAAAACAAAACGCAACCCATCTTAAAGACATAGATACTACAGACGCTACGAGTAGTATTGATAAAAAAGTAACGATAGACGATACATTAAAGCAACAAATAAAGGATACATCGGGGGTTTTAGACCCACAACTGTTTCAGCCAAAAGAAAAACGCAATCAAAATATTGACAAAAATATCCCTTCCGGGGATAAAAAAGCAAAAACCGATCAAGAAAAAGCAAACGAAATTCTTAACATAGGAGCTCCTTTAGAATTTAACAAAACAGAAACGCACTCTTTTAACGAATGGTTAAAAATAGCCAAACTAAAACCTATAGAAAGAGAAACACCTGCTCCAGAAGAAAAAAAATCGGAAACCCAACAAAAACGGGAAGACAAATTTAAACTTATAGAAGATTTTATTGCTAAGAACCCTAAAATAAATCCTAAAAAACAAACCACATCAAAGGGCAATATTGCTAAGGCACAAATGATAAAACCCGAAGCTTTAATGACAGAAACGTTGGCCAGAATTTATGTAGAACAAGGAAATTATAAAAAAGCAATACAATCTTACAGGATTTTAAGTTTGAAATATCCAAAAAAAAGTGGTTTATTTGCAGACCAAATCAAGGCAATAGAACTTTTACAAGAACAAAATAATAAAGAGTAATGAGTAATTTTATAATATTTCTAGCATTAATAGTCGTTGTAGCATTTTTATTAATTGTAGTTATAATGGTACAAAACCCTAAAGGTGGTGGTTTATCTTCTTCTTTTGGTGGCGGTGGCACACAACAATTAGGAGGTGTAAAAAAAACAACAGACTTTTTAGATAAAAGCACATGGTATTTAGCAACGTTTTTATTAATATTAATATTAGCGTCTAATATGGCTATTAATAAAGGAGGAAACGGTTCAGACTCTAAAGCTCTAGATACAGAAGCTGTAGAAGCGTTACCAACAGCGCCAGAGGCTTTACCACAACCAGAAGCTGCACCAGAAAAATAATAAATTACACACAAAATAATTATACAAAATGCCAACTTGTTAAGTTGGCATTTTTTGTTTCTGCAAGTTTGTCATGTTACTATAAATGGCATAATTTTCGAATATCACAAAATCATTAAATCATAATTTAACAAATTAAAAAAACATATAAAATGGGCTTAAACATTAAACCATTAGCAGACAGAGTTCTAATAGAGCCTGCTGCAGCAGAAACTAAAACAGCATCTGGAATTATTATACCAGACAACGCAAAAGAAAAACCACAAAAAGGCACTGTAGTAGCAGCAGGAAAAGGTACTAAAGACGATCCTATTACAGTAAAAGTTGGCGATACTGTTTTATACGGTAAGTATGCAGGAACAGATCTTAAATTAGAAGGTAAAGATTACCTTATCATGAGAGAAAGCGACATTTTAGCAATTATATAAAGAGTACACTATAATTTAATTTATAGAACATAAAACTATTAAAAAATGGCAAAAGATATAAAATTTGATATTGAAGCACGCGACGGTTTAAAACGTGGTGTAGATGCATTAGCAAATGCAGTAAAAGTAACATTAGGCCCTAAAGGACGTAATGTAATTATTAGTAAAAGTTTTGGAGCTCCTCATGTTACTAAAGACGGAGTATCTGTAGCAAAAGAAATAGAATTAGAAAACCCATTAGAAAACATGGGTGCGCAAATGGTAAAAGAAGTTGCTTCTAAAACCAACGATTTAGCTGGAGATGGTACAACTACTGCAACCGTATTAGCGCAATCTATAGTAAAAGAAGGTTTAAAAAACGTGGCCGCGGGTGCGAACCCAATGGACTTAAAACGTGGTATAGACAAAGCTGTTGCTGCTATAACTGCCGATTTAGAAAAACAATCGCAACAAGTTGGTAATTCGTCAGAAAAAATAAAACAAGTTGCAGCTATATCTGCTAATAACGACAACACTATTGGCGAATTAATAGCACAGGCTTTTACTAAAGTTGGTAAAGAAGGTGTTATTACTGTAGAAGAAGCTAAAGGTATGGAAACATATGTTGATGTTGTAGAAGGTATGCAATTTGACCGTGGTTACCTATCGCCATACTTCGTAACAGATCCAGATAAAATGATTGCTGATTTAGAAAATCCGTACATTTTATTATTCGACAAGAAAATATCTAATCTTCAAGAAATATTACCAATATTAGAGCCTGTAGCTCAATCTAGTCGTCCTTTATTAATTATTGCAGAAGATGTTGATGGACAAGCCTTAGCAACATTGGTAGTAAACAAATTACGTGGCGGACTTAAAATTGCTGCTGTAAAAGCACCTGGTTTTGGAGACAGACGTAAAGCAATGCTAGAAGATATTGCCATATTAACGGGTGGTACTGTAATTTCTGAAGAAAGAGGGTTTACTTTAGAAAACGCCGATTTAAGCATGTTAGGAACAGCAGAAACGGTTACTATAGATAAAGACAACTCTACTATTGTTAATGGTGCTGGAGATGCTGATGCTATTAAGGCAAGAGTTAATCAAATTAAATCTCAAATAGAAACAACAACTTCAGACTACGATAAAGAAAAACTACAAGAACGTCTTGCTAAGTTAGCAGGAGGTGTTGCTGTACTTTATGTTGGTGCTGCCAGCGAAGTAGAAATGAAAGAAAAGAAAGATCGTGTAGACGATGCTTTACATGCAACAAGAGCTGCTGTAGAAGAAGGTATTGTTGCTGGTGGTGGTGTTGCACTTGTTAGAGCAAAATCGGTATTAGCAAAAATAACAACAGAAAATCTTGACGAGGTAACAGGTATTCAAATTGTTGCTCGTGCTATAGAATCGCCTTTACGCACCATAGTAGATAATGCTGGTGGCGAAGGAAGTGTTGTTATCTCTAAAGTATTAGAAGGTAAAAAAGATTTTGGTTACGATGCAAAATCTGATGCATATGTAGACATGCTTAAAGCAGGAATTATAGATCCTAAAAAAGTAACTCGTATTGCTTTAGAAAACGCAGCATCTGTATCTGGAATGATACTTACTACAGAGTGTGCTTTAATAGATATTAAAGACGATGCACCTGCTATGCCTCCTATGGGTGGTGGCGGTATGCCAGGCATGATGTAATATCATAATTAAATCAAAAATAAACGCTTCAAATTTATACTTTGAAGCGTTTTTTTGTTTTACATCTAAGATTCTGTTATTTTATTAAGGTTTATGGCTTAGTTACGTCTATTAAATAAAATAACATTTATTATGAAATACACAGCCACATTGTTAATACTACTTCTACTTAGTAGTTGTCAAAATACAGCACAAACTAACGCTAAGCAACAAGCCATTGTAGATGCTAAACCGGTACAAGTACCCATAAAAAACGGAAAAGCTAGAGCATATTTTGCTAGCGGATGCTTTTGGTGTGTAGAAGCTATATATGAAAGCGTAAAAGGCGTAGAAGAATCTATTAGTGGTTATTCTGGAGGATTTACACAAAACCCAGATTATGCATCAAGTAATACAGGAAGAACAGGACATGCTGAAGCTGTAGAAATTATATACGACCCAAAAATTATTAGCTTTTCGCAACTTGTAGATGTTTACTTTGGATCTCAAAACCCAACACAAGTTAACGGCCAAGGTCCAGATCATGGCCCACAATATCGTTCTATTATATTTTACCAAAACGATACAGAGAAAAAGATAATTTTAGAAAAGAAGAAAAGCTTAGCTAAAAAGTTAAATGCAAAAATAGCAGCTGAAGTTTATCCTTTTCTTAAGTTTTGGAAAGCTGAAGATTATCATCAAAATTACGAACGTCTACATCCAAATCAAGGCTATATTAGAGGCGTTTCTATACCAAGGCTTAAACGTTTTCAAGCCAAGTTTCCTGAACTAGTAAAACAACACCCACATCATCATTAATTAGTACAAATAACATTAAACTAAATGAAATATAGCTTGTTGTAAAGGGAATTATTCCCAAATTATGACAAGCTAATTTTACATGTTGTTATCATTTCCAATAGGAACAAGTATTTTAGTTCAAACAGCTTATTTCTAACTATAGTGTAGAAATAACATAAAACTAACCTCGGTATTTCATAGGTAAATAAACTACTTTTTTTGTCTCGTAAAAATCTTCTTCATAGAAATCTTTTAAATCATAAATAGTTGTTGTTTTATAATCTTTTAGCTCTTCGGTTAAATCACCACCTTTTAAGTACAGAATTCCGTTTTTAAGCTCGTTATTTTGATTTTTTGCTATTTTACCTTTTACCCAATGTACAAAAGTTGGCATGGCAGCAACAGCTCTACTTATAATAAAATCGTAAGTATCGTTAATGGCCTCTACCCTACTATGGGTTGTTTTTACATTAGTAAGACCTAAACCTTCTACAACTTCGTTAACAACTTTTAATTTTTTAGCAATACTATCTACCAAATGAAAAGAACATTCTGGAAATAAAATAGCCAAAGGTACACCAGGAAAACCGCCACCGGTACCAACATCTAGAAGTTTTGTTCCGTCTTTAAAATTAATAACCTTAGCAATAGCTAATGCATGGAGTACATGGCGCAAATACAACTCATCAATATCCTTTCTAGAAACAACATTTATTTTTAAATTCCAATCTTGATATAAGCTTTCAAGCTTAGTAAATTTATCAATTTGATCGTCTGTTAAATTTGGGAAGTATTTTAATATAAGCTCCATGAGTTCTTAATTTTTTGAGCAAAAATATGCTTTTTAACCCCATTTTTTTACAAAAAAATGGTATTAGTTGAATTGGTTTATACCTATCTTTGCATAAGACAGCATTAAAGTCTTCATTAGAGTTAATTAGATAAAAAACAACAGCATGGATAAACAAGTAGTTTCATTTTCTAGAACAGATTCTGCAAAGTTTTTTAAAACACTTAACAAACGTGTTAATAATTACTTTAAAGAAAACAATATAAAACGTACGGGTAATTGGAAACTTTACATAAAAGCAATGGTTATGTTTACGCTTCTTATTTTACCTGCTATTTTAATATTAACACTGTCGCTACCAGGTTGGGCACAAGCTTTACTAATGGTTGTGGTTGGTATTGGCATGGCTGGTGTTGGCATGAATGTTATGCATGATGCTAATCATGGATCGTTTTCTAGTAAAAAATGGGTAAATAAATTAATGGGAAGCAGTATTTGCATTATATCTGGAAATGATTATAATTGGAAAGTACAACACAATGTGCTACACCATACTTACACAAACATACAAGGTCATGATGAAGATATTGATTCTGGTAGAATAATTAGATTCTCTAAACATACCAAATGGTCTAAAATGCATAAATACCAAAAATATTATGCTTTTTTATTATATGGTTTGCTTACTGTTAATTGGGCTATTACTACTGATTTTATACAAACATACCAATACCTAAAAAGAAAATTAGCTTACGGTAAATTGCCTAAACCTGCAACACAGTGGACAAAATTAATTATAGGTAAAATAGTGTATTATTCTATTTGGGTAGCATTACCTCTTGCTGTTGGTTTTTCATGGTGGCAGGTATTAATTGGTTTTCTTATCATGCACTACACGGCAGGAATAATATTAAGTGTTATATTTCAATTAGCGCATGTAATGCCAAATACCGATATGCCATTACCCGACGAGAATGGAAACATGAAAAATACTTGGGCCATACACCAATTGTTTACAACATCAAACTTTTCGCCAAAAAGCTGGCTTGCAGAGTTTTATACAGGCGGATTAAACAGACAAGTAGAACACCACTTATTTGCAAATATTAGTCATATACATTACAGTAAAATAGCAAAAATAGTAAAGGAAACAGCTCATGAATTTAGCTTACCATACAACGAATATAATACGTTTTGGAAAGCCGTTTCAGAACATTACAATCAATTAAAAGTTTTAGGTTTAAAACCTAAAATAGCTTAAAATATATTTACATTTAACAAAGAATAAAACATGCAATTACTATCTGATAGAATTTTAAACATGGCTACTTCTGCAACCTTAGCAATGGCTGCAAAAGCAAGAGAATTAAGAGGAGAAGGAAAAGATATTATTGGTTTGAGCCTTGGAGAGCCAGACTTTAATACGCCAGATTTTATTAAAGACGCAGCTATTCAAGCTGTTAATGATAATTATAACTCTTACACACCAGTAGACGGGTATGTTGAGCTAAAGGAAGCTATTATAACTAAATTTAAGCGCGATAATAATTTAACATATACTTTACCACAAATTGTAGTATCTACAGGAGCTAAACAAGCACTTGCAAATATTGCTGGTGTTATGCTTAACAAAGGTGACGAGGTTATTTTACCTTGCCCATACTGGGTAAGCTACTCGGATATCGTAAAATTAAACGATGGTGTACCTGTAGAAGTGGCTACATCTATTGACACTGATTTTAAAATGACTCCAGCACAGCTAGAGGCAGCAATTACACCAAACACAAAAATGATGTGGTTTAGCTCGCCTTGTAACCCAAGTGGATCGGTATACACAAGAGAAGAGTTAAGAGCTTTAGCTGATGTATTAGCTAAGCACCCTAACATCTATATAGTATCTGACGAGATATACGAACACATTAACTACGGACAAGGTCACGCAAGTATTGCTGAATTTGACGATATGTATGACAGAACGATTACTGTAAACGGCGTATCGAAAGCATTTGCTATGACAGGTTGGCGTATTGGATTTATTGGAGCTCCAGAAAAAATAGCTAGAGCTTGTAATAAATTACAAGGACAAATTACAAGTGGAGCTAACTGTATTGCTCAACGTGCAGTAATTACTGCTTTAGAAGCAGAACCATCGTCTGTAAAATATATGATAGACGAATTTAAAATACGTCGCGATTTAATTTTAGGTTTATTAAATGACATCGAAGGCTTTAAGTCTAACACTCCAGATGGTGCATTTTACGTATTTCCAGATGTAACACACTACTTTGGTAAAACATTAAGAGGAAAAACAATAAACAACGCTACAGATTTTTCTTTATATCTATTAGAAGAAGCATTAGTTGCCACGGTAACAGGTGAAGCTTTTGGTAACCCTAACTGTATTAGAATATCTTATGCGGCGTCTCAAGAACAGATTATAGAGGCTATAAAACGTATTAAAGAAGCCGTGAGTTAAACAAGATTACTTACAACATATTTAAAAGCAGGTACTATATAAAGTACCTGCTTTTTTATTTTACACACATTATATAAAACATGAAGTAATAGCAACGTTTTTTTTATACATTTGTGCCATGCAAGAACAAACACAAATTTTTGGAATTAGAGCAATTATAGAAGCTGTTAACGCAGGTGAAACCATAGATAAGGTTTTTCTTCAAAAAGGGCTTAACGGTGATCTTTTTACTGAATTAGAATCTTTATTAAATAAGAAATCTATAAACAAATCTTATGTTCCTGTAGAAAAGTTAAATAGATTAAGTAATAAAAACCATCAAGGTGCTGTAGCACAAATATCGCCTATTGCATTTCATGACATGGAAACTTTAGTTACTAAAGTGATAGCATCTGGTAAAACACCTTTATTTTTACTTTTAGATCAATTAAGTGATGTTAGAAATTTTGGTGCTATAATTAGAACCGCAGAATGTACGGGGGTAGATGGTATTATTGTACAAAAAAAAGGAGGTGCCCCTGTAAATGGAGACACTATAAAAACAAGCGCTGGTGCTGTTTTTAAAATCCCATTATGTAAGGTAGACCATATTAAAGATGCTGTATTTTACATGCAAGCATCTGGCATAAAAGTTATTGCTGCCACAGAAAAAACGAACCAAACATTATACGATGTTACTTTTAATGAACCTTGTGCTATTATTATGGGTAGTGAAGGTAGAGGTATTAATCCATCTACACTAAAAGTAGTAGACGCTAAGGCTAAGTTACCTTTACTTGGTGAGATAGAGTCTTTAAATGTGTCTGTTGCTTGTGGTGCTTTTTTATACGAAGCAGTAAGACAACGCGTTAGTTTAGAAAAATAAAAACTATCAATTTTCGTCTTTGGGCGTTGGTTTAAATATGTAGTTTATTAGAGGCTCCTGTTGTGGTTCCACCAAGTATATTGGTGCCTCTTCAATTTCTATAAAATTTCCATTTTCGTCGAAGTGCTGTAAAAACACATCATCCTCTTCATTATAATTATCTTCTTCCCAAATGTATTTTTTTGGTTTTGCTATTTCTTTTTTAAATATCAATGCAAATAGTAAACCTGTTATTAAACCAGATAAATGTCCTTCCCATGAAATACCTTGCTCTACAGGCATAGTATACCAAATCATGCTTCCATATAAAAAAACAACCAAAAGAGACAAGGCTATTAACCTATAATATTTAGCAAAAATACCTTTAAAAAAAGTAAAACTAACTAATACATAAACAAGGCCACTAGCTCCTATATGGTAAGAAGGTCTACCAATACACCAAGTTAAAAATCCAGAAAGCAATATACCATAGCAAATAACTTTCCATGCTAAAGGCCTGTAAAAATAAAACAGTGCTGTAGTAAGTACCAAAAGAGGCATGCTATTATGATACAAATGTGTAATATCGCCGTGTACAAATGGGCTAAATAAAACACCTCGCAATCCTTTTATTGTTTGGGGGTAAATACCATAATTACCAAAGTCGAAACCAAAACGTACTTCGAACCAAAATACAAACCAAAGTAGTAAAACAAAAAACAAAGGATATGCTATAACCCCTGTCGAAAATCTAAACGGATTGTAATCTGAGTTCATCATAAAATGTAATAGCAACTTTATAGTCGGTTAAAAATAGGTCTGTTTACTAAATAATTATAAAAATAAATGTGTGATTATATAGTATAATATACAAATAACTAACCATTTATTTATTTAATGCTAAATTGACAGTAAAACAAAACAGGTCTGTAATTTTTAAAAAGGCAGATTATCACATTAAAATTTAAAGTATTTTTACATTATGAATGTAAATGAACCTTTAGCAGAGCGTTTAAGACCCAAAAGTTTAGAAGACTACGTAAGTCAAGCGCATTTAGTTGGTAAAAACGGCGTGCTTACACAACATATTAAACAAGGCTTAATACCTTCTATGTTATTTTGGGGACCTCCTGGCACAGGAAAAACAACTTTAGCCAATATTATTGCTCATATATCTGATAGGCCTTTTTATACCTTAAGTGCTATAAATTCTGGAGTTAAAGACATTAGAGATGTTATAGATAAAGCCAAACAAAGTGGCGGTCTATTTACAACTAAAAACCCTATTTTATTTATTGATGAAATTCATAGGTTTAGTAAATCGCAGCAGGACTCTTTACTACAGGCCGTAGAAAAAGGTTGGATTACGCTTATTGGCGCAACTACAGAAAACCCGAGTTTTGAAGTTATTCCTGCACTTTTATCGCGATGCCAAGTATACATACTAAATGCGTTTACAAAAGAGGATCTAGAAACGCTTTTACAACGCGCTATTAAAACAGATACTTATCTAGTTAAAAAAAACATCAACCTAAAAGAAACAAGTGCTTTATTAAGACTTTCTGGTGGGGATGGTAGAAAATTATTAAACATTTTCGAACTTATTGTAAATACATATCCTGATGCAAATAATATTGTTATAACAGACGAAGCCGTACTAAGCAAAATACAAAATAACACAGCTAGATACGACAAAACAGGAGAACAACATTACGATATTATATCGGCTTTCATAAAATCTATACGTGGTAGCGATCCTAATGCTGCCGTATATTGGTTAGCAAGAATGGTAGAGGGTGGAGAAGATGTTAAATTTATTGCACGACGACTTATTATTTTGGCTAGCGAAGACATTGGTAATGCCAACCCTACAGCGTTGGTTATGGCAAATAACACTTTTCAGGCAGTAAGTACCATTGGTTTTCCAGAATCTCGTATAATATTAAGTCAATGTGCCACTTATTTAGCTTGCTCTCCAAAAAGTAATGCCGACTATATGGCTATTGGTAAAGCACAACAAATAGTAAAACAAACCGGAGATTTACCTGTGCCTCTTGATATTAGAAATGCACCTACAAAATTAATGAAAGCGTTAGGTTATGGCGATAATTATAAATACGCACATAACTACGAAAACAATTTTACAGAACAAGAGTTCTTACCAGAAGCCATTAAAAACACAAAAATTTACGAGCCAGGAAATAACGCTAGAGAACAAGCTCAACGTGATTTTTTAAAACAACGTTGGAAAGACAAATACAATTATTAAAATTTTATATCTAATACGTTGCGCTTTATTATATCATTATCATAATACTCTAAAATCCATTCTTCATTTACTAAATGTAATATCGCATCTTCATTAGCGATCAAATATATATTAGGTAAACTAGTTGATAGTAAAGTGTAAACAATTTTGTTTTTGCTATTTTTTAATTGATATCCGTTTTTTACGCTACTTGCTTTAAACACCTCATCATAATTAAAAACTTGCTGGTTATTAGTAGAAATAGGAGCGTCTAAAGGTAAAGACGGTTTTAATTTTTCTTTGGGTTCTTTAGCACTGTTAGAGCCTACATCATATTGTAAAGACAACGTAGCCTTATCTAATTTTGGGTTATACTTATAATTAAGTTTTTGTATAGACTTAAAGCTGTTGCGTAAAGCTTCTGAATACGATTTATTAAATTCTTTTTCTTTACTCACCCCTAATACCGATGTATATACTATTTTACCATGGCAATCTTTTAATATGGTTTTAAGTTTAGTTGTAAACAAACTAGACTCTTTAACAACATCGGCATGTAACACATTGCAAGCATTAAAAATTAAATCTTTAGGATAAGGCTCGTCCTCTAAAAATGCTTGAAAACCATACTTATTAAATAGAAAGTGCGTTAAACCATTTAACCTATACTTATCGGCTTGCTTAAAGAAAGAAAACTTTTTAGGAACAACAACATACTTATAACTATTTAAATTAGTTTGTGCATAGGTATTTGCCACTAAAAAACAGCAAGCAAATATTAGTAAAAAGTTATTTTTCATTTTTATTAAAAATATAATTAAATCCTAATTGTAAAGATGCACTTCTTGCATCGTATATGTTTTGGTATTCAAGTAAATTATCGGCTAAAATATAAAAATTTAAAGGCCCAAGATTTGCAGATACACCAAGTCCTATATTTGTTAAAGAAAAAGAATCTACAGTATAAGTAGCTTTGGCTTGTAACCCTTTAAATAGTGAGCGGTAGTAATAAGCCGTTAATGCCAATTGAGGTTGCTTAGGTCTAGAAATAGCATACAATTGCACACCTACAGCATTTAAGTAATCACTTTTATTTTCTGTACAATTACAGGAATCTTCATACTTTTCGCCAAAAGCATAATTTATAGATGCATTTAGTTTTACAGGTCGAAATGTGGTATAACTAGATCTTATGGTATCTACCTCAAACACGTCTTCTAACTCCTCCTCTATTTCACTAAAAACAACATCGGCATTTCTTCCTTGCCCAAAATTAGTAATGGTAGATTCTGGTATTCCATCAAACTGAAAAACTCCAGAAACACGGTAACGTTCTACATCTTTTTTATGAGTTATAAAACCTACATCTAAAAGACTTCCATCTACAGTCCATTGCTTATTTATTTTTTTTGTGAAACCAATATCGAAGCCTAAACCTAAATTACCCCCAAATAAAACACGTTTTCTTAAATCTTTTATAACATCGGTCCCTTGTATGCTGTCGTTTTCTACAAAAGAATTAATGCCAGATGTTCTTAATTCTACATCAATATTTATTACATGGTCTAAGAAATTATCTCGTCCTGTTCGTGTAACTATGGTGCCTCGATTATTTGTTGAGTTTACATTAACTAAACTTGAATAAATTTTACCTCGAATACCGTAGCTAAAATTTTCATTTACTTTTTTATTAAATCCAACATGCCATACCGATATAATTTCGGCACTAGCGTTTAAATCAGTTAATGAAAATTCTCTATTTATATTGTTAGCATTTCCTTCGTAAAGAAAATCGACAACATCTTTTGGATAATAGGCTATAAAATCTGATTCTTGATACAGACCAAAAGATAAATATTTGTTTTTATTAAACCTATCGCCAAAGGAAAACCCTCCAGAAAAAATCTCTAATTGCTGGTTTGCCGCAAAAAAATCGTTTGCGCTTAAACTTAATATATGGGTTTCTATTTTATCGTTAAAATCGACACCATCATCTGCAAACAAATCGAAAGCAGACACACCAGAACTTCCTACATTAGCATGAATGTGGGATAAGGCTGGTATACCAAAATACCAATCGTTTTTTACTTTACCACCAGGATTTTGTAACAAAGCCTGAGGTATATTTGAAAACCCATATAACAACTGCTTATTTTGCCCAAAACAAAACGTGGTTAAAATAAATATTAGGTAACTAAATGATCTCATTCTTGATTTTTAATATTAAAATAAAATTTACCCTGCGATCTTAAAGTTATAGTTCCTGGTGCTGTAGGAGACAAAGCTTGCCCTGGTAATAAACGTAATGTAAAGGTAATAGAGCGTGTTTGCTTTAAAGCATTTAAATTATTGTTCTCTGCAAAAGGCTCGATATGATTCGTTACCAAAGGTTGATTATTTACAGATGGAGGGGTTAGAAAACTAAACGTATGCACCACAGTTCCTGCTTCGTCAAAAAAATCCATTTGAATTTCATAAGATCTATTAATGGAATTTATGGTTTCAAACTCGAATTCTGCCATTACAAGACTTTCGTCTACAAATGTATTATTAAAAGCATCTATGTTAATAAAATCGCTTAATGCTACAGGTTGGTTACCTGCAACAAAAAAATCGCCAGCTTCAGCCTCAAAAAACAAAAAACTTACTTGGTTAACTGGGTTAGCCTCTATAGCATCTGCTTGAGAAAAATCGACATCTTTTGTACAAGATTGTATAAAAACGAGTAGCAAAACAAAAAGCAAATTTTTATTTAAAGATTGTTTTATCATGTGATAAATTATTAATTATTTATTTTTTGAAACGGATTATTTTATGGAGTTTAACACAATATTAAACAAAGCTTTAAATCCTGTCCATTTTTTAGTATTACTAAAAGTATAGTTATGAAACACTGGCACAAATTGTCCGTTTACTTGCTTTACACTATTTATAATATTATTTAAAACCGCTTTCTTATCTAACAACGATTTAGTTTTTAATAACGTATAATCCATAAGGTGAAACGAGTATATTTTTAAGGGTGTTTGTATTTCGTAGTCTAAATCGTAAAACAAAAAAGGCGTGCAAGAACCGGCTCTAAAACCAATATGATTTACATAGCCCATGGTATAGTCTTCATAAATTTCTAAATCTATTAAATTTCTATAAGATTCTGGTAAATTTAATTTTGAGTAAGATTGCCTAGAGGCTAAAAGATTTCTATTTATTACAGATTCCATTTTTAACTTTTCTTTTTTCAAGATATTAATATCATCAATGGAAAAATACGAGGTTTTTAACCCTACTTTACAGTAATCTGCTACTTGCTTAATTAAAGAAATAAACTTTTTTTTGTTGATACTAATGCCTTTATCGTAAGTAGAAAAAGCGCCTATTAAAAAGAAAAAAACAAATTGAGAATCCGTTTGTTTTTGTTTATTTATTAAATAATTGAATGTATTATGAGGATCTTTTTTTAGACCTAAAACCACCATAAAACGTATGTATACTTCTTTAAACTCTAAAGAAAATAAATCTTTAATAGCTCCCCCTAAGGTTCTAAAAACTCCTTTTAATTTATATTGGTATACACTTGGGCAATCTATAATTGGTTTTATTTTATATACTCTGTCCTCTGGAAACGAAAAGTCTGGATAGTATTTTTTTAAAGCAGCTTTAAATTTATAAGCCCATATATCTACAACCGGTTGGTGTAAAAAATCATGTTTATAAGCCATGCTTTCTGTTGCTAAAAACCGACCGTAAGCATCTTTTACATGCGGCATATACTCCTCATACCTAGAAAGCAAATAAAATGCCGAAGCAAAAACATCGAACGGTAAGTTACTTTTATCACCACTAAAAAAAAAGCCTTTAGTATCGTCCCATTTTTGCACGTTAATATCTATATCCGACAAGCCTTGCTCGAACAACAAGTCGTGACTTTTTATAAAAAACTCATTACCCAACGGTTGTTTTGCGTAAGACATTTTTAAACTATCGTGAGCAATAAAGGTTTCTATTTTTGTTGTAAAAGATACTTCTAAACCTAAAATTCGTGTACATATATGTTTAAATATATATTTTACTCGAGGTGATATTTTGTGTGTATAAACTAAAAGCATTGTTTACTTAAGTATCAATTTATATTTTTTTGTAAAAGTAATGATACTAAACTTACAACAAACCATGGTCTGCAAAACTAAAATATGCTTTTTCTGTTACAATAAGATGATCTAAAACTTTTATGTCTAAACTTTGAGCTGCAGTTTTCAATTTTTGAGTAATTTGCTTATCTGCCTCACTTGCTTGTAAAGTACCAGACGGATGGTTGTGTGCTAAAATAAGTCCTGTCGCTCCTGTTTCTAGTGCTTTTTTTAAAACCAAGCGCACATCTACCAAAGTTCCTGTTATGCCCCCTTTACTTTCTTGGTTTTTAGTAATTATTTTATTGGAGTTGTTTAAATATAGTATCCAAAATTCTTCATGACTAAGCGCCCCGATTAATGGTTGCATTAATTCAAAAACAGAACGACTAGATGTAATTTTATCTTGATTTAAAGCAGCCTCACTGCGATGCCTTCTACCTAACTCTAATGCCGCTAGTATTGTAATTGCTTTAGCTTCTCCAATACCTTTAAAACTTGTTAGCTCTTGTATCGAGCATTTACCAAGCGTCCCTAAATTATTGTTTACACTGTTAAAAATACGCTTACATAAGGCTACAGCGCTTTCGTTTTTATTGCCAGAACCAATAAGAATTGCTAATAATTCGGCATGACTTAATGCAGACTGACCTTTGAGCAACAATTTTTCTCGTGGTCTATCGTCTTGAGACCATTCTTTTATTGAAAACGAGGTCTTATTAGTCATTTTTTAAGATCTAAAGATTACACAATGGTAAAAAATATTTAATAGCGTTATTACAAATATTATGCTAACCTTTTTTTGTATGCGCTCCCTTCTTTGCCATACGATTTTAATATGTTGTATAATTTAATAGGATCGAAAGGTTTTCCTAAAAAACCATTCATTTTATAATGTATCGTTTTCTCTTTTATATCGGTTTGTGCAAAGGCTGTTAAGGCTACTATAGGTATTTTAGATTTAGATGAAGATAGGTTTCTTATAATTTTTGTGGTTTGATATCCATCTAATATTGGCATTTGCAAATCCATTAAAATGATATCGTAGTCTGATTTTTCTAAATAACCTAAAACCTCACGACCATTTTCGGCAACTTCAAAAGTCACCTTCCATTTCATAAAGAAACGTTTCAATATCAAAACATTCATCTTATTATCTTCTGCAACTAATACTTTAACATTTAAAGGATCGTAATCAGGTTGCATTTTAACCATTTCTGGCTCGTATAGATTTAACCTATTACTAACTTTATAATCTATAACAAAAGTAAATGCAGCACCTTTACCTGAATCGCTCTCTACACTTAAACTACTATTTTGAAGTTCTAATAGCTTTTTACTTATAGACAAGCCTAAGCCTGAACCTCCATATTTTATTGCAGTTTCTGTTTTTGCTTGCATGAAACTTTCAAAAATAGCATTCTGTCTACTTTTAGGAATTCCTATTCCTGTATCTACAACTTTAAACTCTAGTTTTACTTTATTCTCATCTATACCTAGACTTCTTACAAATAACGATACGCTACCTTTTTCTGTAAATTTAAGCGAATTACTTAATAAGTTTTTTATAACCTGAGCGAGTTTAAGTTGGTCTCCAATAACATTGGTTGGCACGTCTCTTTGTTTTACCAAATTAAAACGCAAACCTTTCTCTTTGGTACGTATACTAAAGTGAGAATTTATATTTTCTAAAAAATGTTTTAAACTAAAATCTTTTTCGGCTATTTTTAACTTACCAGATTTAATTTTATTAAAGTCTAACAAGTCGTTTATTAAACCTAGTAAATGCTCTCCAGAATATTTTAAAGCTTTTAAATTTTCGGCTTGTTCGGGTAAATACTCTTCCATTAAAAGAATATTTGACAAACCTGTTACAGCATTTAAAGGCGTTCGTATTTCATGAGACATTGTAGATAAAAAATTATCTTTAGACTTACTGGCTTTATTAAGTTCTAACTCGGTGTTTTTTAAAGTAGTTACATCTACAATAGTACCTATAAAACCACAAGGTTTACCTTGGGAGCAGTAGTTCAGTTTTGCTTTAATCTCGAACCACATGTAGCTCTTTTTCTTTTTAAATTTGAATATAAACTTTTCATTCTTCTTTTCTCTTGAAAAAAGCTCTTTGAACTCATCTACTTCCTGAATGCCGGTTACATTTAAAAAGTATTTATAGCTTTTTCCTAAAGACCGCTCTACAGCATGTCCTGTGTATGTTTCCCATGCTTTATTTAAAAAAGTAAAACAACCATGTAAATCGGTTTCAAAAATAACACCTTCTACATTGGCTACAATATTCTCTAACTGTGTTTTGGTGTGATCTCTTTCGAAAACTAATTTCTTGTTGGCCGAAATTAGCTCTTTAGAGTTTTGTTGGTAAGCATTGGCAAGGTTAAGCACATCTCCATCATAGCTTTTATAAGATGCACTAATCATTTCTAAAAAAGACGCATACTTTGGATCGTCGACTTTTAAATTCGATTTTTCTAATTGCTTTTTTAATAAGCTATGTAGAACAGGTTTTGACATCTTAAATTATAACTTTAAATATCAATTAATGATGTGAATTAGTTTTTTAACGAAATTTATCGTTTTTCATCCACAAAAGTACAATTATCAGAATAAAAAACCTACAAAAATAACTTAGAAGAATAAAAAATGATGTTAATTTTACATTAAAACCTTAATTTTTATGCAAAATCACTATTTTTTTAACAATTCGCTCACATTCTGAAAATCTAAACCTCCGTAATTACCAGAACTCATTAATAACAATGCCTTTTGTTTTAAGTCTTGATTAAATAAAAAGGTCTTAAAAGCATCTGGGTTTGTAAAAACAATTAAATCGTCTCTATTAAAAGCATCTTTTATTTGGTCTTCACTTACTGCTTCTAATTTTTTTATTTTTAATGCTTCTGGAGAATAAAAAACAACGGCTTTATCGGCTTTATTTAAAGCATTTTTATATTCTTTTAAAAAATTAGCATCTAAACTACTATAGGTATGTAATTCTAAACAGGCTATTAATTCGCGATGGTCATATTGTTCTTTTACAGCATTAGTTGTTGCAAGAACTTTACTTGGCGAGTGTGCAAAATCTTTATAAATAACACTTTCGGTGGTTTCTGCAATTTTTTCTAAGCGTTTGCTAGCGCCTTTAAAGGTAGCTATAGCTTCGTAAAAATCGTCTTCGTCGATGCCCATGTGTTGGCAAATCCATTTGGCCCCTGCTAAATTATTTAAATTATGTTTACCAAAAATCTCTATGGGTAAGTCACCATCTGGTGTGTCTAGTAACGTTTCGCCATTCGCAACAGTATAAGTGGGCGTATTATAAGCTATTTTCCTTATAGGATTATCACTGGTTTCTACGACACGTTTAACTTCGGCATCCTCTTCATTATAACTTATACTCCCTCCATTTACTATGGAGTTAACAAAAATATCGAACTGTTCTACATAATTTTGATAGGTTGGAAATACGTTTATGTGGTCCCAGGCAATACCGCTTAATAGCGCTATATTAGGTTTATATAAATGAAATTTAGGCCTTCTATCTATAGGAGAGCTTAAATACTCGTCTCCTTCTAAAACTATAAAATCGTTATCTTCAGTAAGCTTTACCATAACATCGAACCCTTCTAGCTGGGCGCCAACCATATAATCGACATCTCTGTCGTGGTAATGCATAACATGCAATATCATAGAAGTAATGGTGGTTTTACCATGACTACCGCCTATTACTACACGCGTTTTATGTTTAGACTGTTCGTAAAGAAATTCTGGATAACTGTATATTTTTACACCCAATTCCTGTGCTTTTATTAGCTCAGGGTTATCGGCTTTAGCATGCATACCTAAAACAACAGCGTCTAAATTTGTTGTTATTTTTTCTGGATACCAACCAAAAGCTTCTGGTAATAAGCCTTGAGCTTCTAGTCTTGTTTTTGAAGGATCGAAAATAACATCGTCGCTTCCTGTTACTTGATATCCTTTGTGATGTAATGCTAGGGCTAGGTTATGCATAGCTGCGCCACCTATGGCTATAAAATGTACGTTCATAAAACAAATATCAAGCTCAAATTACCAAATTCCAAATTATTTATTGATTCTTTGAAACACGGTTTTACATTTAAGCCACCATAATCTTGTATTAATTTTTAAATTGGTGTGTTTTAAATTATTTTAAATGACGTTAATTTAAACTTAAGATCTTTTCTTTTTGAAGTTCGAAAGGTTTTTTTCGAGGAATTTCTTGTAGCGCTAAATCGATATAAGTTAGTGCCATACGCTTGTTTTTATTGTGTGTGTATATTTGAGACAACCTATAATAAGCCCAAGCTTTTGGCACACCATCTGCAGGCGTGTAATTTTCTATGTAATTTTTTAAACATTGTTCTCCTTTGTCTAACTGTAAATTATACTCTGCAGCAACTTTTCCTATTTGGTAATGCAAGGCATTGCGCTTGTTTTTGTGTCTTGCTTGCGCTTCTTCTATATTTCTTATAGCCTTAGTTGGTTCGTTTTGTTTTTCATAAAAAGCTGTTAGTTTACTGTAACAAGATAAATCGTTACCAATATTAATGGCTTTTTTGTAATACAACTCGGCTTCTTTTGGCGCATCATCATATTCATAAATATAACCTTTTGCTAAATAACCATCTACTAAAGACAAAGCTTCTAATTGGTTTGCAAACATTAAAGATTTCGATTTACTACCTCCAATTATACCCGGCAGTTGCATATAAAGCTCTACCAAAGCCCAACGAACTTGTATATGTTCTGGATCTAGCGAGGCTGCTTTTAAAAAAGATTCTTTAATATCTCCTATAAGACTTAATGCCTTTATTTTACTAATAGACAAAGCTTTCATGCCAAGAGCACCACCATACTTATAATGGTAATTTGCATTATTTGGCAAACTATCTACTAGTGTTTTATAATGTAAAATAGCCTTGTCCCATTGCTTTTGGTAACCGTATGCATCACCTAAATACTCTATGGCTTGTATGTTTTTAGGCGATGTTACGAGATACTCTTTCACCAACTGTTCTGCCAAAACAAATTGCTTATCTTTAAATAAATTTGGCACCTCATCTAAACCATTTTGAGCTAGTAAGCAAAACGGAAACAAGAGCACTAACAATAATCTAATCATATTTTTAAGGTCGAAAACACAAGGTTAAACTTTCTTATATCGCACTAAAATAACTAACTTCACTAAACTAAAAATATTGTTCTTAAGAAATTCATTTTTTTTGGAATAACTTTTGAAGCTTAATTACACACAAACTGCAAGACTTATGAAAAATATTTTAATCATTTTAATCTTATTTTTTTCTATAACAACATACAGCCAAGATTATAATGCACTTTGGAAAGAAATTGAAACTCTAGAAAACAAAGGTTTAACAAAATCGGCATTTAAAAAACTTAAAAGTATAGAAGTTCTTGCCCAAAAAGATAATAACCAAACCCAACAAATTAAAACATTACTATACAAAAGTAAATACATATTAACGCTAGAAGAAGATGCGCAATTAAAAATTGTAAACACCATAAAGCAGAGTATTAACACGAGTGCTTTTCCTAAAAAAAACATATTACAAAACGTTTTAGCGAATCTATATTGGGATTATTTTAAACAAAACAGATGGCGCTTTTATAATAGAAGTAAAACATTAAAAAAAGTAAATCCTAACGATTTTAGAACCTGGGATCTACAAACTCTTTTCACAGATATTAGTAGTCTATATAACGAAGCTTTAAAGCCAGCATTAATGCTGCAGCTGGAAGATTTAAGCACCTATAATGATATTTTAATCTTAAAGAAAAACTCTAAAACATACCGCCCAACACTTTACGATTTTTTATGTAATGATGCCTTAAATTTCTACAAAACCAAAGAAAGAAACATTACTAAACCTGCTTATAATTTTAAAATTGATAATATAGATTTTTTAAGCGATGCGAAAATGTTTTCTAAACTTAGCATCACCTCAAAACACAATAACTCTCTACAACTAAACGCCTTAAAAATATACCAAAAACTTATTGCTTTTCATTTAAAAAACAATAATATAGAAGCACTAACCGAAATAAATATAGACCGATTAAAATATGTTAGACGGCATGCAACCTTTGCTAACATTAACGCTCTCTTTTTAAAAACGCTTAACCAAGAATTATCTCAAATAAAAAATCACTCAAGTAGTAGTTTATACGAATACGAGATTGCTTACTTAAACAATACTTTAGCCTCAAGCTTTGTACCTATAACCGAAGAAAAACACCGTTGGAAAGCCAAAGAAGCTCTAGAAACATGTAACCACATTATAAGTAAACACCCTAACAGCAGAGCCGCAAAAAAATGTGCTATTTTAAAACAAAACATAACACAGCCTTTGTTACAAATTACAGCAGAAGACTTTTTACCAACTCAAAAAGATGCAAGAACACTTATTTACTATAAAAACATAAACAATGTTAATTTTAAAATATTTAAAATTACTAATACGCAATTAGAAAAATGGCATAAAACTAATCGTGATCCTGAAAGTAAAAAAGCTTTTTTAAACAAACTTAAAATTCATAAAAACTGGAGTAGTAAGTTACCTAACAAAAACGATTACCAAGCACATCGTGTAGAAATTACAGTTCCAAAACTAAACCAAGGCAATTATATAATTTTTGCAGAAACAGATACTGCCTCTAAAATATTTGCCATTAACAGCTTTTATGTTACTGATGTAGCTGTAGTAAAGAACGCAGATAAAAACTTTAACATATTTCAGTTTATAAACCGAAACAACGGTGCGCCATTAAAAAACACGATGGTAACATTTAATTACACCGTAGACAACCTAAAGAATAACACCTCTAAACATTACACCACTAATAATTTTGGAGAAGTAAAAATAAAAAAAGACACTCATTATTACCGCAACTTATCTATAGAAGTGGAAGCTCCAAATAACAAGGTTATTTTTAACAATTATTATCTAAGTAAAACTTACAAGCAACATAAAAAAACAACAACCCACAAAGCGTTTACATTTACAGACCGCGCCATATATAGACCTGCTCAAACGGTCTACTTTAAATCTATTTTTATAAAAAAAGACACTTTAAAAACTACAGTATTAGCAAACCAAAACTGTTACGCAACGCTTTACAATGCTAATAACGAAAAATTAAAAACACTTAGCCTACAAACTAATAATTTCGGATCTATACATGGTGCTTTTATATTACCAAAAATGGGTTTAAACGGGCAATACTATCTTGTGGTTGGCAACTCGAGTAACGGTATTAAAGACAGACATTATTTCGCGGTAGAAGACTACAAACGCCCTAAATTTAACGTAGACTTTTTACCAATTAGTAAAAACTATAAAATTAACGAAACAGTGCGTTTAAAAGGTAAAAGCTTAGCCTTTACAGGTAGCGCAATTACAAATGCAAAAGTTGTATTTCGTGTAGAAAGAAAAACAAGACACCTACACTGGTCTTTTTGGCGCAAACCTTATTACAACAATCAAAATCAAGAAATAGCACAAGGCAATAGCATCACAAATAATAAAGGCGAGTTCACTATAAACTTTAAAGCGATACCAGACCCAGGAGCAAAAAAAGAAAACCGCCCTATATTTACGTATACAATAACTGTAGATGTAACAGATATTAATGGTGAAACTCGAAGCAACACAACCCATGTTAATGTTGGCTACCATAGTTTAATAGCACAAATAGATGTTGCTGATAACATCTATAAATCGAAAAAAGAACAACAAATAAATATAAACACAACAAATCTTGATGGTGTTTTTACACCAGCAAAAGGCCAAATTAAAATATATAAATTATTAGCTCCAAACCAAGTTTTTAGACCAAGACCTTGGGAAACTCCCGATTATAAAATATTAAATGAAAGCGAATTTAAAGCACGCTTTCCGCACGATGCTTATAATAACGAAGACTTAGAAGCAAACTGGAAAAAAGGTGATTTGGTATTAGAAAAAGACTTTAACACCAGCCTATCAAAAAACATAGCTTTAAATAAAATTAAAACATGGAAACCTGGTGCCTACTTAATAACTCTAGAAACTAAAGACAAAGACGGACTTACTGTAACCAACCAAGCAAAAACGATATTACATGATACAGATAGCAAATTAGTAGCAGACCATGCTCTTTTTAATATCACAACAAACAAAGACAGCTATAGCACAAACGAGTCTGCCATAGTAACTTTACAAAGTGCTGCAAACCCTATTTCTATAACACTGCACATAGAAAAAAACAACACCATTGTTAAAACACAAATAATAACCCTAAATAACAATAGTAAAAGTATAACCATACCTATTAACAAAAACGATTTAGGAGGCTTTTACATGAACTACAGTTATGCTGCATTTAACAGCTTTAACACAAACAGAGTCTTTATTAATGTACCCTACCCAAGTAACGA
>CALHCQ010000022.1 GCA_937936645.1 uncultured Algibacter sp. | reverse complement strand
TGGTAGTCTTACTGCGGCATTGGTTAGTGTGCTGTCTTATTTTAGTTCGGCAGAAGAGTTACAACAGTATATATTTTGGGGGTTTGGTAGTCTTGGTAATTTAACCTGGCAAGAATTAAAGGTTTTATCTGTTATTTATGGTATTGCTATAATAATAAGTATACGTACTATAAAAGCTTTAAATACTTTTTTACTTGGCGACTACTATGCCACTAGTTTAGGTTTAAACGTAAAAAAAAGCAGATTGCTAATTATAACAGCTACAAGTTTATTAGCGGGTACAATTACTGCTTTTGTAGGGCCTATTGCTTTTTTAGGTTTAGCAATACCACATATAACAAGGCAGTTATTTAATACATCGAATCATAAAATTTTAATGCCTGCGGTATTTTTAATTGGCGCTATAGTTATGCTTATTTGCGATACAATAGCACAACTGCCTTCTAGCAATTACACACTACCTATTAATGCCATTACTTCTTTAATTGGTGCACCCATAGTGATTTGGCTGTTATTAAGAAAACGAAAAATAATATTCTAATTTTTTATATGATTAATGACAGACTGTAAAAAACATCGTATTATAAAAACAGAAAACCTTACTATTGGTTACACCTCTAAGCAGGTTAATAAAGCGGTAGCATCTTCAATTAATATCAATTTAAACGCAGGAGAGCTTATTGGTTTAATTGGCGGTAATGGTATTGGCAAATCGACCTTATTACGAACCTTAACACAGGTGCAACCTCCGCTTGACGGTAAAATTTTTATTAAAGAAAAACCGATATCTCATTACACGTCCATAAATTTAGCCAAAGTTATGAGTTTAGTTTTAACCGATAAAACAGCGTCTAAAAACTTGTCGGTATTAGAGCTGGTTACTTTAGGGCGGTACCCTTATACAAATTGGGTGGGGCGTTTAACCCAAAAAGATAAAGATGCGGTAAACCAAGCTTTAAAACTTACAGATGTAGAAGATTTAAAACTAAAAAAATGTTTTGAGCTTAGCGATGGGCAACTGCAAAGGGTTATGTTAGCTAGGGCTTTGGCTCAAGATACAGATATTATAATACTAGACGAGCCTACTACGCATCTAGACATGTACCATAAAGCACATATTTTAAAGTTATTAAAAGCATTGGCTAAAAATACGAATAAAACCATTTTATTTTCGTCGCACGAAATAGATTTAGCCATACAATTGTGTAATAAATTGGTTGTTATGACAGACAAAGAGGTGGTTTGCGACACGCCAAGTAACTTAATAAACACAGGTGTTTTTGAAACGTTATTTCCTAAAAATCTTATTTATTTTGATAAAACCTCTAAGAGTTTTAAAGTTAATAAATAAGCCTTGTATTTTACATACATCCTAAATCTAAAAAATTATATTTGTGTAAATTCTTTTTATTAAATGAACGATAGTATTATTCTTATTCTTGCCATAGTCGTTGCGGCTGCTATAGGGGGTTATCTTGGGCTTATAATTAGTAAATTAAAAAGCAAAACAGAGCAAAGCACGTTAGAGGAACGTAACGCTAATTTACAGAATCAAATTACCAATTTACAAACGAGTTATGCCAACGAGAGTAAAAAACAAGACGATCTTTTTAAAAGTCAATTAACGCATTTACAAACCAGTGTTTCTAAAATAGAAAATGAACGCGAATCAATTCGTGCAGAGAAAGATTTTTTAAATTCGGAATTAGCTAGAAAAAATACCGAATTAGAAAATTTACAACAACTTAACGTAAAGCGCGACGAAGAACTTGAAACTAGACAAGAACAATTGCGTAAAGATTTTGAACTACTAGCTAATAAGATATTAGAAGAAAAGTCTAATAAATTTACCGAGCAGAATAAAGAAAACATAAAAAGCATTCTTAGTCCGTTGCACGATAAAATACAAGGATTCGAAAAAAAGGTAGAAGACTCTCAAAAAGAAAGTATTAGTATGCATTCTGCTTTAAAAGAGCAGCTGTTAGGCTTAAAAGATCTAAATCAGCAAATGACCAAAGAAGCCACAAACCTTACAAGAGCTTTAAAAGGCGACAGCAAAATGCAAGGTAATTGGGGCGAATTAGTACTTGAGCGTGTTTTAGAAAAATCGGGGTTAGAAAAAGACCGAGAATACTTTGTACAACAAAGCTTTACTTTAGAGGACGGCTCTCGTGTACTACCCGATGTGGTTTTAAATTTACCCGATGGTAAAAAAATGATTATAGATAGTAAAGTGTCTTTAACAGATTACGAACGCTTAGTAAATGCAGACGAAGAGGACAAAGAAATACATTTAAAAGCACACGTTAACTCTATACGAAGACATGTAGACCAATTATCTAGTAAAAATTATCAAGATTTATATGATATAGAATCTCCAGATTTTGTGCTACTTTTTATACCTATAGAGCCTGCTTTTGCGGTGGTTGTTAACCAAGACAATTCTATTTACAACAAAGCATTCGAGAAAAACATTGTTATTGTTACCCCCTCTACCCTACTAGCAACACTTCGTACTATAGATAGTATGTGGAACAACGAAAAGCAACAACAAAACGCCATAGAAATAGCAAGGCAAGCTGGTGCTTTATACGATAAATTTGAAGGATTGGTTAAAGATTTAACAGGTGTAGGTAAAAAAATTGAAGCTGCTAAAACGGACTACTCTGCAGCCATGAACAAATTAGTTTCTGGTAGAGGAAATTTAATTATTAGTGTAGAAAAATTAAAAAAGATGGGCGCTAAAGCTAAAAAAGCACTTCCAGAGGCTATAATAAAACGCGCTAAAGAAGACGAACAACAATAATTAATAACAACAAATTCTAACTAATAGAATTATATTATTATAGAAATCGTTTTTTTAAACCCATAAAATTAAAACTTGTTAAAAATATAAATACACTAAAAATTAAAACTCATAGAAATTAATTTTAATGTAATATTAACGACAAAATAAATAAACAAGATTAAAAATATGTTTAAGCATCCTAAAGAATCGCAAATTACAATAACAGAATTAATGCTCCCTTCGCACTCCAATTTTAGTGGTAAAATACACGGTGGTTATATTTTAAATTTAATGGATCAAATTGCATTTGCATGTGCATCTAAGCACTCCAGAAACTATTGTGTTACAGCATCTGTTAATAAAGTCGATTTTTTAAATCCTATAGACGTTGGGCAATTAGTAACACTTAAGGCCTCTATAAATTATACAGGACGAACATCTATGGTAGTCGGTGTTCGTGTCGAGTCGGAAAACATACAAACCGGAGAAATTAAACACTGTAACTCTTCTTATTTTACCATGGTAGCAAAAGACAGTAACGGTAAAAATGTACCCGTACCTGGTATTATTTTAGACACCGAACAAAGTGTAAGGCGTTTTGCTAGAAGTATTAAAAGGCAAGAGCAAGCAAGAAAGCGTTCTAATAATTTTAAAGCCTCAGAGTTTAAAATAGAAGAACACCTAGAAATTATGAAAACACAAAATGCTAAAATAACATTTTAGCACTGTAAGTAAACTTAGCAAACAACGACCTATCATTTATGCGTAAATGGTGGGTTTTATTTTTTATAGTAATTACAAGTTTGTTTTTGGTATATAACTACATATACCAAGACCATAGAGATATAAAAACAGAACAAGCTTCGTATAGTACAACAGCTAAAGCATTACAATTAGCGTTTGTAAACAACCCTGTAACTTCTCAAAAAAAGTACTTAGATCAATCCATAGAAATATCTGGAAAAGTATCGAAAATATCAAAAAATGCTATTACGTTAAACGGATCCATTTTTTGCGTATTTTTAGATAAGAACAATTCTATAAAAATAAATCAAACTTTAACTGTAAAAGGGCGCTTTGTAGGATACGATGATTTATTAGAAGAAATAAAATTAGACCAATGTTC
This sequence comes from uncultured Algibacter sp., assembly GCA_937936645.1. Classification (GTDB taxonomy): domain Bacteria; phylum Bacteroidota; class Bacteroidia; order Flavobacteriales; family Flavobacteriaceae; genus Postechiella. The sequence continues at coordinate 1,871 of CALHCQ010000022.1, read as the reverse complement.
TGTTACAAACAAAAACTAACATACCAAAATAAACCAATGCGCAAACTACTTTACCTATTATTATTAGCACCCGTTGTTACCTTTTCTCAAAATGACTTATTAGATGAGATAGACACAACAACAAAGGACAACACTAAAAACTATGCAACTGCAGCATTTAAAGGGCTCAAAATAGTAAATTTTGAATCGACCAAACTTGTTGCTAAAAAAGAACTTAATTTTATAGTTGCACATAGATTTGGTAATTTAAAAAATGGCGTAGATACTTTTTTTGGCTTAGATGAAGCTGTAACGCGTTTAAACTTTGTTTATGGTTTAACCGATGGTATCAATATTGGTGTTTCTAGAAGTTCGTTTTTAAAAATATATGAAGCCTCTTTAAAATATAGACTAGCTAGGCAAGTTGAAGGCGGATTTCCGTTAACAATTGTAGGTTTTAATGCTATACTAGCAAATACATCTTTAAGAAATGACGATTTTCCTGGTATAGACTTTAGCAATAAACTTGGTTATACCTCACAATTGTTAATCTCTAGAAAAGTTAATACAAACCTATCGTTACAAGTAGCCCCTACAGTAATTCACGAAGGTTTGGTAGATGCAAGAACAGATAACAATACACAAGCAGCTATTGGCATTGGGGGGCGCTACAAACTCACAAAAAGGTGGTCTATTAATGTAGATTATGGAGCACTCATAAATAAAGATAGTGCATCGCCATTAAAAAACCCATTATCAATTGGTTTTGATCTTGAAACAGGGGGTCACGTTTTTCAATTACATTTCACAAATGCTAGAGGTATAAACACAAACTCCTTTATAGGTAGAACAACTGAAGACTGGCTAGATGGAGGCATATTTTTTGGATTTAACCTTGGCAGAACCTTTTAATAATATAATTAACTTAAAATATATAATATGAAATTAAAAACCTTAGCACTAGCACTCTCTGTAAGTTTATTTGTTTACAATTGCTCAAGCGATAGCAAAGAAGAGCTAGAAGAAAACGCTACAGAACAAGAAACTAACAACGATACAGACGACACAACTGAGGATAATGATACTACTACGAATGATGATACAACTGCCAGAGTAACTTACAATAATACTGTAAGAGATATAATGGCAAACAATTGTACAAGATGTCATGGAAGTCCAACAACAAATGGCGCTCCTTTTCCTTTGCTAAATTTTGATCAAGTATCAAGCAGATCTGCGCGTATTATATCTAGAATGAATAACCAAGCTGCACCAATGCCTCCAAGAGGTTTAGTAAGTACTAGTATAAGAGCGCAAATGGATCAATGGCGTGCCGATGGACTTTTAGAAAACTAAACTATGAGAACTTTAATATTATTATGTTTTGTTTTTATTTATAATTTAAATTTTTCTCAAAGTAAATACATAACTAGAACAGGTACAGTGGCTTTTGAAGCCTCTGTACCCTCTTTTGAAGAAGTAAAAGCAAAAAATGAAACAACTACTTGTATTATAAATACAGATACAGGTAACATTGCTGCTTTAGTATTTGTTAAAGCATTCCGGTTTAAAAATGCTTTAATGGAAGAACATTTTAACGAAAATTATATAGAGTCTAATACCTATCCTAAAATGACTTTTAAAGGCTCTATAGATAATTTTAATGTTTTATTATTAAGCGAAAAAAACAGTAATATATCTATTACTGGTGATTTGACGCTTCATGGTAAAACAAGTAAAGTAAGTATAGATGAAGCAAAAATGAGTATGCAAAATAATATTATTAGCATCTCTGGAAGTTTTAATGTAAAACCATCTGACTTTGATATAAAAATTCCAAAAGTCGTTTCCAAAAAAATATCAAATAGAATTGATATTATTTTTGAGTTTAA
>CALHCQ010000021.1 GCA_937936645.1 uncultured Algibacter sp. | reverse complement strand
TTGCAAACAGATCCATACAAAAAAGGTAAACTAGCTTACCGTATTGGTAAAACTTTAAGAAAAAAAGGAAAATTATCTCAAGCTAGAACTTATTTTAGAGATGCCGTTAAGTTAAACCCATCTAATGGTAGACCTCATTTAGATATTGCTGCTATGTATGCAAGAAGTGCAAAAAATTGTGGCGATACAAATTTTAACAAAAGAGCCGTATATTGGTTAGCAGCTCAAGAGGCACAAAAAGCATCGCGCGTAGACCCTACGCTTAGTAAAGTAGCTGCACAAACAGCAACAAGTTATAAGGCTAAGGCACCAAGTAAATCAGAGATATTTTCTGAGAGTGCAACAGGCAAAACAATTAAAATTGGATGTTGGATTGGAGCTTCTGTAACAGTACCAAGCTTATAAATGAAAACACATAAAATAAAATATATTTATTTCATAGTCACAGCTCTAGCTGTGACTATGTTTTTTTCTTGTAGCAATAGCTTAAAACAGGTTAATAAAATTGGCATTTCTGAAAACGAACCTATTGGTGAGGCCGAAGATCTTAATTTAAAATACACCGACTCTGGCCGTGTTAAGTCTATATTGCAAAGTGCAAAAATGTTAGACTATTCCAATAGAAGTTATCCTTACAGGGAATTTCCCGATGGTATACATTTGCAGGTTTTCGATTTAGATAAAAATAAGAGAAGCGTTATTATATCAGACTATGCTATTATCTATGCAAACACTAATTTAATAGACCTTAAAGGCGATGTTAAATTAGTTACTTCTGATAAAGACACATTATTTGCAGAACAACTGTATTACGATGAAAGTAAGCAATGGATATTTACGAATCAACCTGTAACGTATCGAACGGGGTCCGATTTAATTCATGGTAATGGTTTCGATTCGAATTCTAAATTTACAAATGCCGAAGTTTTAGAAGTTACCGGTATTGTTACTTTAAACGACTAGTAAATTATAGGTGTTATAAAACGAGTACATATTCCTGTAATTAGCTCTAGTTTTTATTTATCTTTGTATATAGCTATTAAAGATATATAAATGAAATTTTCAAAGTTTTTTCAATACGCATACCTCATATTTGCAGCATTATTCATTCTAGATGCATCATCAAAATATAAAAACACAGGCGAAATCGCTTACGCTTCAATCATATTAGGTGTAACAGCTGTTTTTATGTATTTCTTTAAAAAGAAAATGAGTAATAAGTATAAAAACCCTAATGGCTCTAACTAATGAGCTTTTATGTGTTTATAATTATAATATCATTATTGCTTTCGGCTTTTTTTTCGGGCATGGAAATTGCCTATGTGTCATCCAATAAAATACACATCGAAATAGAAAAAAAGCAAGAAGGTTTCTTTGCGAAAATATTAAGTAAACTTACAGCAAAACCTTCTAAATTTATTGCAACCATGCTTATTGGTAACAATATAGCTTTGGTTATTTACGGTTTGTTTATGGGCGATTTATTGGTTACATGGTTTTCTACCATACAAACAAAATCGGCTTTTATAAATTACATGTTAACCGATTTAAGTTTACTCTCGCAAACCTTAATATCTACATTGGTTATTTTAATGACTGCCGAGTTTTTACCCAAGGTATTCTTTCAAATTTATTCCAATTCATTAATTAAATTTTTCGCGGTACCAGCCTATGTCTTTTATGTGCTTTTTTCATGGCTTTCAAATTTTGTAATTTGGGTGTCCGATTTGGTTTTAAAGTATTTCTTTAAAACAGAAGGCGATCAAGTACAGCTCGTGTTCTCTAAAGTAGAACTAGGAAATTATATTAGCGAACAAATGGAAGCTGTTGATGACGATGACGACGTAGATTCAGAAATTCAAATATTTCAAAATGCACTAGAATTTTCAGAGGTAAAAGCAAGGGAAGTTATGGTGCCTAGAACTGAAATTGTAGGTGTAGAAATTAACGATACCATAGCGCATTTAAGCGAGTTATTTACAGAAACAGGGTACACTAAGGTTTTAGTTTATAAAGATACGGTAGACAATATTTTAGGCTATGTTCACTCTTTCGAGCTTTTTAAACGTCCTAAAACTATTAAATCTATGATGCTACCCGTAGAGTTTGTTCCGGGTACTGTGCTTATAAACGATGTGTTAAACATCTTAACAAAAAAAAGAAAAAGTATCGCCGTTGTTTTAGACGAGTATGGTGGTACGTCTGGTATAATGACTGTAGAGGATATTGTAGAAGAGCTTTTTGGAGAAATAGAAGATGAACACGATAATGTCGATTTGGTAGAAAAAACAATAGGGGTAGATGAGTTTGTTTTTTCGGCTAGACTAGAAGTCGATTACCTAAACGAGACGTATAAACTTAATTTGCCAGAGAGTGAGAATTACGAAACCTTAGGCGGCTTAATTATTAGTTATACACAAGAAATTCCTAACAAAAATGAGGTGATAAAAATTGAAAACTTTCAGTTAATTATCTCCGAAGTTTCCAACACTAAAATAGATTTAGTGACTTTAAAACGCATTGACGACGATTAGCAATTTAAATCTTTAAACTGTTAATTTTTACGCTGTAAGAAAAAAAGCAATACTTAAAGTGCTTAATATTAATAAAAGGCCTTAATTAATACGGTGTCTTGTTTTTATTATTAAATAGAAAATGGTATTTTCGCGCACGTTATTTTGTTTAATTTTTCGTTTTAACAGGTGTATATATCGCTCAAGAAGCTTAAATTGGCAAATAATTTAGAATCTAATAGTGGGTTTTATAAAAAAATATTAATTACAAATGGCAGTTTTAAATAAAATTAGACAACGTTCCTTAATTTTAATTTTAATTATAGCATTAGCATTATTTGCTTTTGTTATTGGAGATTTATTCAAAAGTAGCGATGGATTCTCTGCAAAGTCCCAAAACACAGTAGCTACTATAAATGGAAAAAATATAGACCGTAATACGTTTTTACAAAAAGTAGAAGCTGCTCAAAGACAATCTGGTCCTGGAGCAACTAACACACAGGTTGTAAACAGAGTTTGGAACCAAGAAGTGAGAAATGCTGTTATGGGAACTCAGTTTGATAAATTAGGCATGAGTGTCGAGAAAAATCAAATGCGCGATTTATTAAAAGGTGCACTGTCTAATAGTCCAGAGTTTTTAAACGAATCTGGAGTGTTTGACAAAAATAAACTTAACGAATATATAGCAAACCTTAAAGAAACATCTCCAGCAGGTTATCAAAGTTGGGTTGCTTACGAAAAATCTTTAGCATCTAGTGGTTTACAACAAAATTACTTTAACATGGTTAAAGCTGGTTTAGTTGGTACTGTTGCAGAAGGTGAGTTAGAGCATAATTTATTAGGAAATAAGGTAGACTTAAAGTTGGTTCAAATTCCTTACACGAGTATTGTAGACAGTACTGTTGCCGTATCTAAATCAGAAATATCTGGTTATATAAAAGATCATAAAGATCAATTTACAGTAGAGGCTTCTAGAGATATTAAATATGTCGAGTTTAAAGAAACAGCTAGTGTAGAAGATGAAAATACTATAAAAGGACAACTTACTTACTTATTAAAAAATAGAGAAGAATATAACGCGACGACAAAAGAAACAGAAACCATAACTGGATTTGTAAAAGCGTCTAACAGCGAAGCGTTTGTAAATGCAAACTCTGATATTAAATTTGATGCTCGATTTGTATTTAAATCAGGATTACCTAAAGTTGCTGCAGATGCTATTTATAACTTAAATATAGGAGAAACGTACGGGCCTTATAAAGATGGGGCATACTACAAATTATCTAAATTAGTTGCTGTAAAACAAATCCCAGATTCTGCAAAAGTAAGACACATATTAATTCCGTTTTTAGGTGCAAGATCGGCAGGGCCAGATGTTACAAAAACAGAAGAGCAAGCTAAAGCAACGGCAGATAGTTTAACTAAAATTTTAAAAGGTAATCGTTCTAAATTTCCAGAGTTTGTTAAATCATTCTCATCCGATCAAGGAAGTGTAAATAAAGAAGGTCGTTACGATTGGCATCCATACAACACGATGGTTCCAGAATTTAATGCTTTCGAATTCGAAGGTAAAAAAGGCGACTTAGGTGTTGTAAAAACAGCTTTCGGTTTTCATATTATAGAAATTGAAGGTCAAAAGAATAAGAGTAAAGCTGTACAGGTTGCTACTATTGCAAGAAAAATAGAGCCATCTGAAGCAACAGTAGATAAAGTATTTAGAGATGCTTCTAACTTTGAAATTAACGCAGGCAAAAAAGATTTTGAAGAAGTTGCTAAAGCAAGTAACTACAGTGTGCGTCCTGTTAACGATATTAAAATTCTAGACGAAAACATACCTGGTGTTGGTAGTCAAAGACCTATTGTACGTTGGGCATTTAACGATGATGTATCTATAGGAGATACAAAACGCTTTACAGTACCAGGTGGTTATGCTATTGTACAATTAGTAGCTGTTAATAAAGCTGGCTTAATGAATGTAGAAGATGCGTCTGCAAGAGTATTACCTATATTAAGAAAAGAGAAAAAAGCAGAAATGATTAAGTCTAGAATATCTGCAACAACGCTAGAGGAAGTTGCTAAAGCAGAAAATAAGACTGTAAAAACATTATCTGCAATAAACATGAAAAACCCAACCATATCTGGAGCAGGTAGAGAGCCACTAGTTGTTGGTACTGCTTTTGGTTTAGCCGAAGGGGAAACGTCTGGTTTAATAGCAGGAGAAAAAGGTGTGTTTATGCTAAAAGTTACAAAATTTACACCAGCTGTAAAATTAGATAACTACCAAGCAGCAGCAAACCGTATAGAAAAGCAAAAAGCGGCAGCAGTAAACTCTAAATTATATAATGCTTTAAAAGATGCTTCTGAAATTGAAGATAATAGAGCAAAAATTCAAATTCAATAATCACATAGAATATTAAATTCTTGTTTACAATACAAAAAAAGCCTCATTTATATGAGGCTTTTTTTTGGTTATAATTTACAAAGACAACTTTATAATTTACAAAACCATATCTTCATATGGAATCATTGTTTGGTATCCTTTACTATTAAAATATGCGGTTGGATTAGTTTTAGAGCTTACTAAAATAAAATCGCCACCCCAAGCTCCTAGGCTCTTTATAGCGCCATTAAAATCTGGAAATAATAAGGCTTTAACAGTACTTTGTTTTGTGATGTTAGCGATGAGTTCTTCGTGTTGTTCTATTAAAGAATTAAAAGCGTTTACAGTATTGCAATTAATAAGCTGCAAGCTTATAGTGTTTATCTTATTTATAGTCGCTGTTTTGTTTTGTAAATTTAAAGCTCTGTAATTTGCTATGCCCTCTCTACTATTTTGTTTTTTATTAAGATATACAAAATAAAGAGCGTCTTTAAATTTAGGATTAAAGTTTACAGGCTTTACAATGGGTGCTGTTTTATTATTTGTAATTTGATATGTTATTGGCGTGCTATTTTGTGCGCAGGCTATGTCGTAACCACTGCCACCAAAGGTAAGCTCTAGTAATTTATAAGGGTTTACATTTGCCCAATGCGCAATATTATTAATTAAAGTAGACGATGTACCTAACCCCCAATTTCTAGGAAAATCTAGCGCTGTAATAATTTTAAAACCATTATTACTGTTTAAAAAAGACGGGTTTAGTGCATGTGCTGCTACTAGAATTTGTAAAAGCCTTTGGCTTGCATCTGTTGGTGTTATAGTATTTAAAGATTGGTTTTTAATATCTAAAACTTTAAACGACGTTGTAAACCAACATTGTTTTTCGTGATCTAAACTTGTCCAAATAATTTCAGGACTTTCTAACGTTTCAATATGTAAATCTTGTCCGTACTTTGTGGGTACAGCTAATGCCAAAGCGCCATCTAATACAACATACTCTGCGGTTAATAGTAACTTGCCATAACTTTTATAAGCTTTCATAAAATGGTGTTGCGTTGGGTTAATTTCTTAAGGCTTCTAAGGCAGTAACAACAGCACTATGTGTTACGGTATTATTTTTAAAATGCTTAGACAAGGTTTCTTTTTCTGTAGCTGTTGCTTTAAATTGATTTAAAATATTCATTAGGTGCATTTTCATGTGCCCCTGTTGTATACCTGTTGTTGTAAGCGATTTTAGTGCCGCAAAATTTTGAGCTAATCCTGCAACAGCAACAATTTGCATTAATTCTTTAGCATTTGGTTTGCCTAGCATTTCTAGAGCTAGTTTTACTAATGGGTGTAAACCTGTAAGTCCGCCAACGGTACCTAGTGCTAGTGGTATTTCCATCCAAAAGCTAAAAATACCATTTTCTACTTTAGCATGTGTTAAGCTGCTGTACGCGCCGTCTTTTGCGGCATAGGCATGTATGCCTGCTTCTATAGCTCTAAAGTCGTTACCAGTAGCTAGAACAACGGCATCTATACCATTCATAATACCTTTGTTGTGCGTTACGGCTCGGTAAGGCTCTATTTCTGCTATAGCTACAGCTTGCACAAACTTTTTGGCAAAATGAGCTCCAGATACACCATTTTTTTCTGTTAAATCTTCTACGGGGCAACTTACCTCGGCTCGAACTAAGCAGTTGGGTACGTAGTTAGACAAGATACTCATAACAATATCGATATTCTTTTCCTCTTCCGTAAAGGCATCAAAATGTTGGGCTTCGGCTTTAAATGTGGTTGCAAATTGTTCTAAACACGAATTTATAAAATTGGCACCCATAGCGTCTAGAGTTTCAAAAGACACGTGTAATTGGTAATAGCCATTAATGTTTTTGGTTTTATTGCGTAGTTCAATATCTAATATACCGCCACCACGTTTTTCCATATTGGCAGTAATTGCAGCCGTGTCGGCAATAAGTTTAGGCTTTATACTATTAAAAAAATCGGTTAAAACATCTAATCGCCCATTATACATAAAATGTACCTGACCAATTTTGGTTGTAGCGATAACTTTGGTTTTAAAACCACCTCTTTCTAACCAAAATTTAGCCGCTTTACTTGCAGCAGCAACCACAGAGCTTTCCTCTATGGCCATGGGTATGGTGTATAATGTGTCGTTAATTAAAAAATTAGGGGCAACACCAAGCGGTAAATAATAATTACTAATCGTGTTTTCTATAAACTCGTCGTGTAACTGTTGTAAATCTTTATCGGTATTCCAATATTGTTTTATGGTTTGTTTTGCGTTTTCCGAATGTGTAAGATAAGTGTCTACAATCCAGTCAATTTTTTGTGATTTCGATAGTTTAGAAAAACCAGAAATAGTTTTACTCATATGTGGCTAAGTTTTATATCACAAAGATAATACTCTTAACGCATAAATTTATTATTTCGACTTTTGGGTCTCTAATATTTAATTGAAAATTAATAGACCGCTAAACCGATTATAAAGATGGTTTATTATGATATAAAAAAATACTAATGATGCAATTCTGTGCTTTTTTAAGCCTTCTAGATATCCTACTGTTAAATAAACACTTATTTTTATAGCATGTTAGTTTTAATTATAAATAAAATATACTGTAAATGGTTAAATTAAAATTACAATTGTTCCTGGCCTTATTTGTGGTGTTAATTTGCAATGGGCAAACCAAAAAAATAAGTTTAGAAAGTATATGGTCTGGTAGTTTTGTAAGTGAAGGTATAGATGCCTTACATGCTTTAAAAGATGGTAAGCGTTACACTGTTTTAAATTTTGATAGACAAGCTCGAGCTACTTCTATAGATGTGTACGATTACAAAACCCAAAAAAAAATAGAAACATTAGTTAGTTCGGCCAATTTACCTGCTTTACGTTATTTTTCGAGTTATACGTTTAGCAAAGACGAGCAGTATATACTGTTAGCAACAAACGAAACATCGATATACAGGTACTCTAGTTTAGGTCATTATTATGTGTATAATATAAAAAATAAAACAGCAATACCTGTTTCTAGCAATCCCATACAAGCACCTAAGTTATCGCCAGATGCTAAGCATGTTGCTTATGTATTAGATAATAATATTTATATAAAACACCTAAAATCTGGAAAAACAGAACAAGTTACAACCGATGGTAAAAGCAATGCGATTATTAATGGGGTAACCGATTGGGTTTACGAAGAAGAATTTAGTGTTGTACGCGCTTTTTCTTGGAATGTAGATAGCAACCAGATGGCCTATTTAAAATTTAACGAAACCCTTGTGCCACAGTTCTCTATAGGGGTTTATGGGAATAGCTTATACCCCAATTATAAAAACTTTAAATATCCTAAGGCAGGCGAGCAAAACGCCCAAGTTAGTTTACATATTTATAATTTAAAAAATAAAAAAACAGAGCAGGTACCTTTAAAAGTCCCTAACGCGTATTATATACCACGAATACAATGGACACAGGCTCCCAATATATTAAGTGTGCAGGTACTTAATAGAGCGCAAAATAAATTACAATTATGGGCGGTAAATTCAAAATCATTAGCATCAAATTTACTTTTAGAAGAGCAAGATGATGCTTATGTAGATATTACAGATCATTTAACTTTTTTAAATGACAATAGTTTTATTTGGACTAGCGAGGCGCATGGCTATAATCATATTTATTACTATAACGCATCTGGTAAATTAATAAATCAAGTTACCAAGGGCGATTGGGATGTTACGCAATTTTATGGCTACCATAATAAAACGAAAACAGTTTTTTACCAATCGGTAGAGGCGGGTACTATTAATAGAGCCGTGTATTCTATTCAATTAAATGGTGAAGGTAAGCAACTACTATCAAAACAAGAAGGGACAAACGAGGCACAGTTTAATGCAGACTATTCGTTGTTTATTAATACTTTTTCTAATAGCAGCACGCCACCTAAATACACTTTAAATAGTGCCTTAACGGGTGCTAAAATATTAGATGTTAAAGACAATCAAGAGTTGTTGCAAAAACTCTCGGCGTACAACTTGTCTAAAAAAGAGTTTTCAACACTTGATGTAAACGGGCAGCGTTTAAACATGTGGATGCTTAAACCACCCCATTTTGATGCTCATAAAACCTATCCTTTACTTATGCACCAATATTCGGGGCCTGGCTCTCAAGAGGTGGCAAACCATTGGAATACAACCAACGACTTTTGGTTTCAATACTTAGCACAGCAAGGTTTTATTGTGGCCTGTGTAGATGGTCGTGGTACAGGATATAAAGGCGCTAAATTTAAAAAAGTAACACAAAATAATTTAGGGAAGTTAGAAGTTTTAGACCAAATAGAGGCAGCCAAACTATTAGGCAACCGCTCTTATATTGATGCTAACCGTATAGGTATTTGGGGTTGGAGCTATGGTGGTTTTATAAGTAGTAACTGTTTATTTCAAGCCAATACGGTTTTTAAAGCAGCAATTGCTGTAGCCCCTGTAAGTAGTTGGCGTTTTTACGACACTATTTATACCGAACGCTATTTGGGGTTACCTCAAGAAAACGAGCAGGGTTACGATGTTAACTCTCCTATAAATCATGTGAATGGTTTAAAAGGCGATTTTCTATTAATACATGGCTCTGCCGACGATAATGTGCATGTGCAAAACACGATGGTTTTAGCAGAGGCGCTCATTCAGGCAAATAAAAATTTCGAATGGGCTATTTACCCCGATAAAAATCATGGTATTTATGGTGGTAATACGCGCTTGCATTTATATAAAAAAATGTCGCAATTTATTATAAATAAACTGGGAGCTCATCAGTAAAAAAAGCTTTTAAAATTAAATGAATATGAATACAGATATAGAAAACTTATTTAAAGATAAAGTGCTAGGGCACCCTGCAGGGCTTTTTGTTTTATTTTTTACAGAAATGTGGGAGCGTTTTTCCTTTTACGGTATGCGTGTGCTGTTGTTTAATTTCTTAACCATGGCGGCAATAGGTTATAATCCAGGTTGGGAGTGGAGTGTAGAAAATGCAGGGGCTTTATTTGGTACTTATGCCATGTTGCTGTACATAACACCTATTCTAGGAGGTTGGATTGCCGATAAATATACGGGGTACCGCTGGGCCGTTATTATAGGTGCTTTAATAATGACTTTAGGACATGCTTCTATGGCGCTAGAAACAGAAGCATCGTTATACATAGGTTTAATTTTATTGGTTATAGGAACCGGTTTTTTTAAACCAACCATGACTTCTATTATTTCTGAAATGTATAAGCACAACCCAGAAAAAAAAGATGGTGCCTATACTATTTATTATATGGGTGTTAATGCAGGCGCCTTTTTTGGAATGATGCTTTGTGGGTATTTAGCAGAAAAAGTAGGCTGGGCTTATGGCTTTGGTTTAGCAGGTATATTTATGTTGTTGGGTACCTTACAGTTTGCTTTGTCTGGAAAATTATTTGGCCAAATAGGTGCCAAACCTAGCGCGTCTTTTGAAGTGGAATTGCCTCAAAATTTAAATGAAAAACAAGCGCTTTTAGAAGAAGAAAAAGAAGAGCCTTTAAATCCGTTTACGGTTTTAGATATTGCTTTAATTATTATATCTGCCGTATTAGGTTTGGGCTATGCTATTAACGATCCTATTTCTAAAATAGGAGGTTTAGATATGTTAAGTTTTTTACAAATAGGTAATTTTAAAGGGCAATATGTTGCCGCATTGGTTGCTTTGGCACTGTTTTCATTTCTGGTAATTAGCAGAATATTACGTTATACAAAAGTGGTAAGAGACCGTATGTTTGCATTTATCATATTTGCATTTTTCACGGTGTTTTTTTGGTTGTCTTTCGAGCAAGGCGCATCATCTCTAGTCGTTTTTGCAAGAGACAGTGTTAATAGGTTATTAAGTGGTTATGCTGCTTTGGCTTTTAATATTATAAATACCCTTTTAACGGTGGTGCCACTTATTATTATATCGTATGTGCTTTATATTTTATGGAAAAAAACATACAAAAAAATACCAGGTTCTAATATTGTTTTGGTCGTCTGTTTTGTTTTAATGTGGGGTATTGTAGTGTGGATGCTTAATCGTGATTTTAATACAACAGCTTACGATATTACATATCATAGTATAGAGCAACCGGTGTTAAACAATGACGGTATGCAAAAAAAAGATAAAGCAGGTAAGCTGCAATACCATTACATTCCTGTAACACAACAAACGGTTTTAAAGCCAACCGATAAAGTGGTAAGCAAAACCATTACCGTTGGCGCACCTTTTGTAAATTATAAAGCAGGCGACAAAGCTATCATTATAAATAAAAATAAAGATTTAACCGAGTTTGCATTGATTACCCAAGCTTATAAAAAAGAAGAACTAATAGCTCAAGCAGAGCTTAAAGGTCGCGATAATGGTATTATTAACGCTAATGTAACTAAGGTAAGGGCTAACGAGGTAGAAATTACAGTATCCTGGTTTAGCGTTTTAAATTCATTCTTTATTATTGTGTTTGCCTCTTTGTTTTCTAAATGGTGGGAGAGTAAGTACAACCCATCTGCAGCAACAAAGTACGCTTTGGGTCTTATTATTATGGCCTTAGGTTTTGGTTTGCTAGCCTTTGGTTCTATGGGCTTAGTTCCAGGTGTTAAAGTAAGTATGGTATGGCTTATTCTAGCCTATTTATTTCATACTATTGGCGAGTTGTGTTTATCGCCAGTTGGTTTGTCTTATGTTAGTAAATTGGTGCCAGCAAGAATGATTGCGTTAATGTTTGGTATGTGGTATTTAGCCATTGCCATTGGAAATAAACTAGCAGCCTTGCTTGGTGGCGAGATAGAAAATATTACCAAAGCCTATAGTTTGTCTACCTTTTTCTTAATATTTACCATAGTACCTTTAGCCGCTGGTATTTTAGTATACTTATTAAATCCTGTGTTAAAAAAGCTTATGCACGGTGTTAAATAAGGGGCTAAAAAGCTAAATTTTTAAAAAAAAGATGTCATTACAAGTATTTTTTGTAAGTTCGGAACAGTTTTTGAAAAGAACAATTTATGATGAAGAAATTAGTATTTTTAATGCTGTTTTTTGGAGGGATAACCTTAAGCAGCACAGCACAAGAAATTAATTGGGTTACTATTGAAGAAGCTGTAGAGCTACAAAAAAAGTCACCAAAAAAAATTATGATGGATGTTTACACAACTTGGTGTGGCCCCTGTAAGCAATTGGATAAGCTAACATTTCACAATAAAAATGTGGCACGTTATGTAAACGAGAATTATTATGCTGTTAAGTTTAATGGCGAGGGTAATAAAGAAATAAACTATATGGGTAAAGTATTTAAAAACCCATATTACAAACCCGAAGATGCTTTTAGAAGAAACACGGCTCACGAATTTGCAAGATATTTACAAATTAGCGCCTACCCAACTATTGTGTTTTTTGATGAATATGCCAATGTTATAACACCATTACGTGGTTATCAAAATCCGTCACAATTAGAATTGTATTTAAAAATGTTTAAAAATGACGATCATAAAAAAATTACAAGTCAGGAAGAGTTTAATACTTATTTCGAAAATTTTAAATCAGAATTTTAATTAAAAACTAATGGTCTAATATAAAAGCTCCGTTTTTGCTTGTAAAGTGAAAACGGAGTTTTCTTTTTTTACAAATACGCTTCCAGTATTTAATCATAGATTTATAATTGCTACCATCTGCAATAATACCCTTGGGTTGCAGCGTATTAATGATACGTTCTAAATTTACTTTAGGCGACTGCCTTAATAAAATATAATCGGGTTTTAAATGACGTAACCGGTAAATCCCTAAACAATCAATAACTAAAATAGTGCTTTGTTTGTGGGTGTATATATGCTGTAAATGGGTCTTTTTATAATACGTTATATTGTTTTTTAATTGGTAGTGTTTAGCAATAGGTTCTATTTTGTTTTTGTTACTTGTTGCTGTTGTTATGCTATTTTTATTAACACAACCAATAACGGTCGATTTATTTTTATGAAACACTATAAACTTCTTGCTAGGTTTTACAGCCTTATTATACACCGCATACGTTTGTAGTAATACAACGGCAATAAGTATTGCTTTTACGTTGTTTACATGAAACTTAATATATAAAAGTACACAAGATATAATAACAACATACCAACTTATTAGATTAAATAAATTAAAAGGTACGTTGTCTATAATAAAAGCATCCCAGCTTGCAATATGTGCTACCATACCATTTAGTAAGTCTATGCTGTATTTAAATAGTAAAACAAGTATTTCTGGTAAACACTGTAGCAATGCAAGTATAATAACAAGAAAGCCTAAAGCTAGTAAGCCCAATAAAAACGGAACAATAACTAGGTTAGATATTACAAAAAGTAAAGAAATTTTATTAAAATAATACAAGCACAACGGTAAAACACCAAGTTGCGCAGCAAAGCTAACCGTAAATACTTGCCAGTAATAAGTAACTATACCATTTTTGGGTTGCCATAAAGCCTGCAGTAAAGGGTTAATTATTATAATAGCAAGCACCGCACAGTAACTTAATTGAAACCCTATATCGTATATAAGTAAAGGTTTTATTAGAAGTAAAATAAATATAGATGTTGCCACGGTGTTTATACTATGTGTAGGGCGTTGTAAATTTGTGCCTATAGCAATAATACTAAACATAGTAGCAGCGCGCATTATAGATGCACTTAGCCCTGCAATAAACGCAAAGCTCCATAAAAACAGAATAATAAATATGGTTTTAAAATACGGTTTGTTTTTAAAATGTAAAAGTTTGCCCAACACAACGTTTAATAACAAAACAATGGCACCCATGTGCAACCCCGAAATAGATAATATATGTACAATACCTGCATTACTGTACTGTTTATAAATGCTTGGGTTTATGCTTTGTTTTTCGCCTAAAAATAAGGCATGTATAATACTGCTTTGTGTATTACTAAAATGGTAGTTTTTTAATTTAGAACTTATATGCTCACGTACTTTTAAAGCCATGTTACATATATTGTAATGGACGTGTTTTATTTTTAAAAGCTGTTTGCTATGGCTTGTAATTTCATGATAAATATACTGTCTAGCTAAATATTTTTTATAGTTAAAAGCGCTTGGGTTTTTAGGTTTGGCAATGGCATTTAGTACCGTTTTACACGTATAGACATTATCTGGTTTTAGACCTGTAATACCAGTATGCTTAACTAGCTTTACAAGCAACTTGCCACGCGCTTTTTTATGGTTTACACTTAATATGTTAACCACATACTTAGTGTAGTAATTATTGGGTTTTAGAGTTTCTCGTATTTTAAAAGACACGGTTACAGGTTTGTTTTGCTGCACCGTTTTAAATGTGGTGTAATGCGTTTTGTGTTTTGTGTGGTCGTGTAATGTTACGGTTAGAGTACCTATAGCTATAGCTGTACTGTAAACCAAGATACCATAACATAGGTTTGGTTTTAAGCTGGTTTTACTTAGCGCATAAGTCACTGTTATGGCTGTGTAAAGTATGGCTAGGGTATAAAAAAGTAATGGCAGTGTAATATGTAACCTGTAGCCTATAAAAATGCCAATAATTAAACAGCATGTTAACTTTATTATGTTAAAATTTATGACTTTCATGTAAAAATAAAAGTACAATAAAATACTTAATTAACTGTTAAGTAGTGTTTTAACTTCGGTTTAAAAGCGTTTTTAAGGTCTTTATAACCTATAAAAGATATTTTTTTTAATTTTTTTGTAAGTTTTTGTAAAGTAGCAAGACTTATTTGTAGTTAACAGTTATTTTTTTTCCTACCTAAGGATGTTTTTAGTACTGTATTTTAACATTTTAGTTTAAAAAACAACTTCATTTTTTAAAAAGAAAATACGTATTAGTAGGCTGCATTAAGTATTTTTGTAGTTTATCGATCTTTTTTTGACGTATTTATCCTGTTATTTTTATAATTGTCTATTTATAAGGTTTTTAGTATAATAACCACACTTTTTGTCTTTTTTTTTTGATGACTACTATACATTTGCCCTACGTATTAACCAAAAAAAATTAAATTATGAAAAAAGGAAAAGGATTATTATGTAGTGTAGCTTTAGCGCTAACATTATTTACAAGCTGTAGCGAAAACGAAGCTATAGACCAAGTTGCAGAAAGCCAAGATGGCCTAGTAGCCGCAGCAAAAGTAGAAACTTTAAAAGAAAACTACGGTTTAAAAGACGACTTTTTAGTGGCTCCTATAGAAAAAGTGATACTAAACAACCAAACTTACCAGTTAGACAACCTAACTAAACCAGAGTTTGCAACACTAGAAAACGCTTTTATAACAAACAACAAAATATTTTTAGACGAGATTGGTAGTATATACCTAACAGAGCAAGAAGCCGATGCTGAACTTTTACAAAGCGTTTACAAACAATACTTAGGCGACGATATTATAGAAGTAGAAGACGGTATAGACGCAGCTACAGGAAGACGTAAAGTAAAGAAGTTTCAAGTAGCACGTGCAACTTTACAGATGTTCGCTTTTAATAATTACAAAACGAGAGGTGCTGTTTTTGATACGGATAGTAATAGAACGAATTTTTTTATAACAATACCTACGCTTTCTTACACCCTTCAGGCTGGTAGAACAGTAAAAAATTACAGAAGAAGTGCCAGAAGTACAGTAAGCCCGATTATCGGTCCAATTACTAAAAAGAGATTCATACGCGACATGAGTTCTGCACGTGCTTTTGTATGGAATGGCGACCAAAATGTGTTTTTAAGATATCAAGGATATTCACAAAAATCTTATAAAGGTAGCAAGATAATAGATGAAGATCAGGCTTATAACATTAAAGTGGTAAACAGAAATTGGAAAATACATTCTAATGTTCTTTCTAACAAAACCAGTACCGGTGTAGAAAGCGTGCATTTTGATTTAACCGTTACAAGTAATAGAAAATAAATTTATTTAAAAACACAAAAAAATGAAAAAAGGAAAAGGATTATTATGTAGTGTCGCTTTAGCGCTAACATTATTTACAAGCTGTAGCGAAAACGAAGTTATAGACCAAGTTGCACAAAGCCAAGATGGCCTAGTAACCGCAGCACAGGTAGAAACTTTAAAAGAAAACTACGGTTTAAAAGACGACCTTTTAGAGGCTCCTATAGAAAAAGTGATACTAAACAACCAAACTTACCAGTTAGACAACCTAACTAAAGCAGAGTTTGCAACACTAGAAAACGCTTTTACAACACACAACGAAATATTTTTAGACGCGATTGGCAGTGTATACTTAACAGAGCAAGATGCCGATGCTGAGCTTTTACAAAGCGTGTACAAACAATACTTAGGCGACAATATTGTAGAGGTAGAAGACGGTATAGACGCAGTTACAGGAAAACGTAAAGTAAAGAAGTTTCAAGCAGCAAGTGCAACTTTACAGTTGTTCCCTTTCAGTAATTATAAAACGAGAGGTGTTATTAATGGTGGTGATACTTTTATAACAATACCTTCGCGTTCTTATACCGTTAGGGCTAGTAAAACGGTAAAGAATTATAGAAAAAGTGCTAGTAGTGTATCAAGAACTTACTACAATCCAGTTAAGAAAAAGAGATTTTTACGAGACATGTACTCTGCACGTGCTTTTGTATGGAGTGGCGACCAAAATGTGTTTTTAAAATTTCAAGGATACAGTGATGAAGCTCAAAAAGGTCGCAGGCTAACAAATAAAGATCAATCTTATAACATTAAAGTGGTAAACAGAAATTGGAAAATAAGTTCTAGTATTGGTACAAATGCTAATGGCGGTGCAGAAAGCATGCATTTTGATTTAACCGTAACAGGAAACAGAAAATAAATTTATTTAAAAACACAAAAGCGACTTGTATTGTAGCTTTTGTGTTTTAATAGTAAACACAAAAAAAATGAAAAAAGGAAAAGGATTATTATATGGTGTCGCTTTAGCGCTAACATTATTTACAAGTTGTAGCAAAACAGAACTTGTTAATAACGATGCTGCTCAAGCCAATGTGTTAACCGAGGCTAGCAGTAGTGTAGCAACGTTAAAAGCTAATTATGGTTTAAACAATACAGATTTTGTTACGCCTATTACCAAGGTAATACTTAACAGTAAAACCTATAATTTAGAGCAGCTTAGTAACAGCGAACTAGAAACGCTAGAGGCAGCTTTTACAACGCACCACCAAGTATATTTAGACGAGGTAGGCGCAGTGTACCTGTCTAGCGAAGCATTAAATCAAGACGCTTTAGCTCAAGTTTACAATACATACTTAGGCGATAACCTGGGTGAGGTAGGTAGCATTACAGCTAAAAGTAAAAAAAGACAAAGAGCGCGTGTAAGTGTTAGGTTGTACCCATATTGCGATTATGGAACCAGAGGGCATGTTGCTACTGGCGAAAGACTAGCTAACGGTAGACGAAAAACCGAAATTGTAAATTTACCAACACGTACGTTTACAGTTACTGCAGGTAATAAGGTAACAACTTATAAAAGAACCGTTAATTCTTTACCACAAACAGTAAAAGTAGGTCAAGACCGTATTGCTATAGATACTTACGACTCTGCACGTACATTTACATGGAATGGCGACCAAAATGTACATTTAAGATTTAAAGGTTATTCTGCAACCAACCTTAAAGGGAAAAAGCGTGTAGATAATGACAGGTCTTACAATGCTATTAAAGTTAAAAACAGAAGGTGGGACGTTATTAAATGCGGTACAATGAAAAGTTTTGATTTTGAGTTAACCGTTACAAGAAACAGAAAATAAACTTTATTTAAAAACACAAAAGCTACAGTATATGTAGCTTTTGTATTTTAATAGTAAACACAAACAAAAAAATGAAAAAAGGAAAAGGATTATTATATGGTGTCGCTTTAGCGCTAACATTATTTACAAGCTGCAGTAAAACAGACATTGCAGAAGATGCTGCACAAAGCACAGGGCCAACATTAGAGCAGGTAGAAACTTTAAAGGCTAACTACGGTTTAACAAGCGATTTTTTTGTAGCGCCTATAGAAAAAGTGATATTAAACAACCAAACATACCAGTTAAATAACTTAACTAAAGCGGAGTTTACAAAGCTAGAAAAAGCTTTTGCAACACATCACGAAATATTTTTAGATGCGGTTGGTAGCGTATTTTTATCAGAACAATTACCAGAAAAAGATTTTTTAGATAATGTGTACAAACAGTATTTAGGAGACCGTACGGTGGTTTTAGACGAAGGTGTAGACCCTGTTACAGGAATAAGCAAAAGAAAGAAGTTTCAAGTAGCACGAGCAAGTATTAGGTTATATCCATTTTGCGGTTACGAAGCTATAGGTAATATATTAAGAAGACGTAATGGAAGAAATGTAACTCAAACCATGACATTGCCAACACGTACTTTTGTTGTTACTGCTAAGAAAGCAAAAGGGAATTACGGTAGAAAAGCGAACTTTTTACGTACTACTGTGTCTTTAGGAGGGAGTAATGTTCATGTAATATCATCTTTCGATTCTGGACGTATTTTTACCTGGAGTGGCGATCAAGATGTTTATTTAAGGTTTAAGGGCTATTCTTCAGATCATTTAAGAGGTAGAAAAACAATTGATGATGACAAGACATACACATTTAAAGTTGTAAACAGAAAATGGGATGTTTATGCATGTCATACTGTAGGAAGTTTTGACTTTGGTTTAACAGTACTAAGAAATAGATAGTCGAACGTTTTTTTTTTAAGATGTCATTTTAGGTGTCATTTTATATAACGTTTAGTTTTGTTTTTTTAACGCTAAAAGCTGCCCTAGGGCAGCTTTTAGTTATTTATGCTGTTTTGTTAATGTTTCTGTTTACTTAAAAAAACAATACTAATAGCAGCTTATGTTGTGTGTTAAAAAAATGATTATTGCATCACTTATATGTAATAAAATAGTGGGCTATACTTAAAAAATATACGGTATAGATGTATCTTTTAAGTCATTTTAAAATCATCTATCATAAACATTTAGTAAAGCTGCTTTTTATTTAAAATGAATAGATGCTCTGTAATGCTGGAGTGTTTATAATACACGTCTAGCTTCGTGAAAAGCGTTTTTCCAATACCTTTGGTTAAGAGTAGAAC